>NZ_JAXEGN010000056.1:0-23196 GCF_034103065.1 Bullifex sp.
ATTCTATTATATAGACCACCGTGGTTATTAATTAGCTTATCAGACATCCAAGCTGTAGCACTACCACAAACAACTAGCATTAAATTCTTCCTAGAACAAACCCAAGTATTCCAAAAGCCTTCAAATGCTGTAATAAAACCAGATTTAGGAGTATCAAGCCAAGGCAATTCATCAATAAAAATTAATTGTCTACTTCCATCATCTTTACTTTGCAAAAAAAGTTCTAGCATTAAGAAAGCATCTAGCCAATTTTCAGGGCACTTTGATCTAGGCATACCATGTAAAAGTAATGAATTATAAAAATGTTTTAACTGTTTTTTTAGAGGACTTTCATCTCCTGACTCAATAGGAGATAATCCTGTATGTCGAAAGGTAATCTTTTCTCCAAATACATCATTAATAAGATAAGTCTTTCCTACTCTGCATCTTCCATAAACTGCGACAAATTGAGCCTTATTACTTTCATATAATCTTTTTAATAAAGCTATTTCTTTCTTTCGACCTATCATAACTTAAACCTATTATAATCAGCCATTTTTTATAATATTATTCATTATTTAGCTGATTATCAAGGAATTATATGCTTATAGAAAGCTAATCATCAAATATTAGATAAAAGAGAATTACTCGGCAATGATTGTTTATTTATTATATCTAATTGTCAAGTCAAAAAGTAGCTTTCATCCCTCACGCAAGCGTGTAGGTTTTTCACTGTAAATTTATAACACTATTCTTTGATGAAATTAGATAAGTAAGATAAATTTATATGTGGCAATTACTTATATAAGTAATTACCACAAATTATAATTCTTATTTAATTATTGCAATTGGTTCAATTGCCATTTCTTTTGCAATATCATTTACCATATCGAGGTTTTCAAGAAGAACTTCAACTATTCCACTTTTCTCAGAAGCGGCAAACTTATTTGCCTCAATTTCACCTGGCATTAATATACCATTTGAATATTTAGCCTTCTTTGAAGATTTTAGTTCATTAATTCTTGCATCAACATCACTAAAGTACTTTTCTTCATCATTAAATGCAGAAATATCCATTGCAATCATCATAATAGAAGGACCATCAGCAGAGTCCTTAGCTCTATCACCTGTTCCACCACCAAAGAGAACACCTGCCAAGATATCAACCATTACAGCCATCCCCCAACCTTTATAGCCAGCCATTGGAGGAATTGTATAGTAATCCTTCATGCTTGTTGTTGGAACACCTTCTCTATCGAGGCCCCAACCTTCTGGGATTTCAGTTGCACCTTGTCTCTTCATGTTAGAAACCTTACCATTTGCAACAACTGTCATTGCCATATCTAGTACAGGAGATACTTCATTTCTTGCAGGAGCTGCAACACTAATAGGGTTATTACCAATTACCTTTTCACATCCACCCCAAGGAGCCATTGTTGAGTCACCAGTACCAAGAGCAGTACCGATCATACCAGCTCTTTGAGCCATTTGAGCATAGTATGCTAAAGCACCAAAGTGGTTTGCACCCTTTACACAAACAACGCCAATGCCATGCTCTTTTGCCTTCTTTATTGCTTCCTCCATAGACCTATATCCTAAGATTTGTCCACTAGAGTGGTTACCATCCCAAACTGCTACAACACCATTATCTTTTAAGACATTGATGTTCATATTAGGTCTCATTTTGCCTTCTCTAATGAGCTTTACATATCTTGCAGTACATAAAATACCATGTGAGTGAACACCTCTTTGGTCAGCTTCAACTAGCATTTGGGCAATAATTGTAGCTTCATCTTTATTTACACCAACATTCATAAAGATTTTTGTAATTTTATCTTTTGCTTCTTGAACATTAATATTAACCATAACTAACTCTCCTATTATCTTTCTATTTTTATACTTCTTCCCTTGCTATGTTGAATTGCATTGACAATTGAAACTGCAGCAAGAGCTGTATGACAATCTGAAATAAAGGGGGTTTTATTAATAAGTGATTTATAAAATTCATCAATTAATAATCCATGACTTACACCCCACTCGGACTTTTCGCCTGTTAAAACCTCTGCTGGATGGAAAATCGTTTCACCAGACTCTTCCACAATTGTTAATCCTGACTGTCTTACAGTCATTACAGCATGCTCAAGGCGTAACTCTACATCACAAACCTTTGAGCCAAGGTAGCAATTTGAGCAAAATGCAACGATATCAGCACCACACTTAAGGTGCATTAAAGCCATTGCACTATCCTCAACTTCGTAATCATTACTATCACGAAGTTTTCCATCAAAGCCCGCTAAAGATTCTACACCACCTGTTAGGTAGTCAACTAAATCAAGGGTGTGGATAGATTGGTTAATGATACATCCACCACCTTCACCACTATACTTTCCTCTCCATGGAGACTCGCTATAGTACTTTCCATTTCTATACCAAGTAACTAAAGCCATTCCACTTAAGATTTTTCCATACTTACCGCTTTCTAAGATTTCTTTTGCTTCTACTGTTGCTTTATTTAAACGGTTTTGAAAGCAAACCCCTAAAAGTTTTCCACTTTCTTCACTTTTTTTAATCATGGCTTTTGCTTCATTTACAGTAATAGCAAGAGGCTTTTCACAAAAGACATTAATTCCATGGTCAAGCAAATCCATTACAATTTGAGGATGGGTGTTGTGAGGTGTAATAACATGAACACAATCAAGATTCTTATCAAAAAGCTCTCTATAATCAGTAAGTGGGATTCCTCCATAATTATCAGAAAAGGCCTTTGCCTTTTCAATATCGATATCAACACAATACTCTAAGTGAGTATATTCACTATTTTTCAAGGCTTTTCCATGGTTCTTTGATACAGCTCCACAGCCAATTACAGCACTCCTAAGCATTTAATTCTCCTTCAAAGCAGATTCCTTATACTGTCCAGGTGTAATTCCTTCTACGCTTTTAAAGACACGAAGGAAGGTTCTTAAACTTCCAAAGCCACACTCTGAAACTACATCTCCTACCATTTTCCCCTCTAAAAGTAGCTCTTTAGCTCGGTCTATACGGTAGCTTGTAATGTACTCAGAAATATTAATTGTGTGGTACTTTTTAAATATTCTTGATAGATAAGCAATTGAGATATCAAAATTATCGGCAATTGAGGAAACATTCATCATTGCATTAGGATAGTTTTCACGAATATAAACTAATACCTTTTTATAAATTTGATATGTCTCAGATGACTCATCTGTATAAGATTCACTAATTGCTTTAATGCTATAGCAGATAGTATCTATTATCTCCTCAACTCCAGAGAGAGATTTTTGGAAGTGTTGAGATTGCAAAATAGGAGGAAAGTTAATATCTGGAATTACCTCTCTATATTGGTTATCTAAGCTATTTATTGTTCTAATAATTGTTCCACTCATACTGAAAAGTAAGAAGCGAAGAGTCTTTGGAGAAACTCCATTTTCTCTATTACGCTCAATTACCTTATTCATAACGGCCTTAGCCTTTTCTCCATCTCCTTCCTTTAAGGCCTTTTGAAGCATCATATTTTCCTCTAAAGTGAATTGATATGTGCTCTGCTTAGTAGTATTTAAAAGTTCTTGATAAGATAAAAATGGAATATCATGGTCTTTTTGATATTCGTGAACACTAATAGCTTCTAAATAGCTTTCACGAATAGAATTTAACCCCTTATGTAGAAGTGAAACTGATAAACTCTCTAAAACATCATCATTTTGAATTTTTTCATAAACTGAAAGAAAAAACTCTTCATCTTCCCTTAAGGTATTAATAATGTATGCTCCCCCATATTCCGATTGAATCGGAATAACCAGGGTGTCACTGCTTACTCTACTTAAGTATTCAAATGCATCGCCATTTAAACAATTTGCTATAACAACACAAAAAGAATCAGATAAAAGCTCAAATCCAAGGGCTAATAGTGTTTCCTTTGTAACAGTTACATCACCATCAATTAGCTTACTAAAGGCACTTTCTACAAGTGTTCTCTTTTGTTTTATTATTACACTATTTAATTCTTCACTTTGTGCTCTTAAATTCGATACACTAGAGACAAATGGAGCGTAATCACTTGCACTTAGTGGAATTTTCTCTAAATCTACTCCTGACTCAGCAGCGGCAGCTTCATAGTGTATCCAATCTTTTCTAACACTTCTAAAAACAAAGATAGCTCCTAAGGCAGCTGCAAATAACAATACCAATGCGATTACCTCAATTAATAGGTAGTAATCATGGAAGTAGTTATTTTTGTCCATTAGGACGATACACTTTAAGCTTAAGATTAATTCATCAGCAACAGAAACAATTGAAGAGTCTATAGTTTCTGTTGAGCCCAAACTTAACTTAGAAAAACGAGGATCAGGAAGGCCAACTTCATATTTTCCTGAAAGGCTATAAACTAAAGAATCCATTCTTTCGCTATAGATAATTACATCATGATAAGAATCAATTACAGAAGAAAAAAGATCCTTTTTAGAAATCCTTACACCCATACAAAGGTTATTAGGATTAAATGAGTGGATATACGATACTGGAAGGAGTATCAATACCTCACTATCAGAGAGGTCGTATACATATACATCCCATATTTCACCTCTCATTATTTGATTAATTTTTTCTTGCTCAAGTGGAAGAAATTCCATAAGAGCCATTTCACTTATATTGCCCCATGATTGATCTGCAATGTACCAATCATTAATAGGGCTAAATAAAAATAGTTTATTTAAACTTGTATTAGTTTGCTCAAGACGACGAATATCAGATGCATGGTAAGAAAGGTTAAGCATCGATACTTTATCTAAGCTTTCTAAACTTAGTAGGGCTTTAAAGTCCGAATCTACAATTATTTCTGCCTTAATTTCATTGATTCTTGTTAATACATCACGGAATGTTTTTTGAACATACGATGAAGTAATAGAATTGGAATATGTTATTGCAGAAGCATTAAAATAAAGCGTAATAAGTGCAAAAACTAATACTACAAGTAGAGGTATAAGAGTAGATAGCAAATAAGATAGTGCCCATCTAGTCACTGTCTTTCTTTTAAAGCTATGTGTTTTTTTTCTCATACCCCTATTCTCTCACAAAATTATTAACAACAAAAAGAGCCACCGCACTTTTCTTTTAACAGCGCTTCATACTTATCTGCATCGATTGGTAAATCGACCCAACCACCACCAGTCCAAGAAGAAAGGAAGATAGCATTAATAATCTCTAAGCTTTTAATACCATCACTACCTGGAGCAAGGAGAGGTGTTCCCTTTTGTATTGCATCACAGAAGTTTTTAATAATTCCACAGTGTGAGGTATAAGTACCTTTAACAGGAATTTCACACTTCCAAATTTCAGGGTGTCCAATTTCACCCTTAAATCTTTTCTGGAAATCATCTGTATCTTCTCTACAGCGCCAGAAGGTAATTGAATCGTTTTCAATTACAAGCTTTCCGCGAGTTCCTGAGATTTCTAAACGGTTTGTACCTGGCTCATCAGCAATAGTGGTAATGTATGTTCCAATGTGTCCATCAGGATATTCCATCAAAGCATAGACATCATCTTCAACTTCAATATTTCTATACTTACCATAGTAAACATCAGCCTTTACTCTACATGGCATACCACAAATCCACTGCCAAAGGTCTAAGTTGTGTGGGTTCTGGTTCATTAATAATCCACCACCTTCACCCTTCCAAGTAGCACGCCAAGTTGAGTTATCATAGTAAGATTGTGGTCTAAACCAAGATGAAATTAACCAGTGACAGTGCAAGATTCTTCCAATCTCACCACTTTGGACAAGGTCTCTAGCCTTTTGATAAAGAGGATTAGTTCTTTGGTTAAACATTACTCCAAATACTTTACCAGAGGATGCTGCAACCTCATTCATCTTTTTAACTGCATTTGTATATACACCTGCTGGCTTTTCACAAAGATAATTTAAACCATGTTCAAGCGCATAAATACCATATACTGGGTGGTAATAGTGAGGACATGTAGGAATAACAGCATCTACTAAACCTGAATCCATTAAAGATTCTGCACTATCAAAATAGCTTACTTTATCACCTGCTAAGGCTTTAGCCTTCTCAAGTTTTTTAGGATCTATATCAGCAATAGCAGTTAAAACTGCATTATCAACCTTATTTGCAAGTAGTGCAGTTGAGTGCTGAGTTCCCATATGCCCAAAACCAATGATACCTATTCTAACCTTTTCCATAAAATTACCTTCTTTTATACATAAGATCTCAAGACGCTAAGAGCTTTAAGTGAATCAGCTTTCCAATCGTCACTCTTACCCTCTATAGACATTCGATTATCGTATCCAGCCTTCTTAAGGTATGTGAAAAAATCTTCTACCTCTTCACATTTATAAGTTGGATAAACTCTACCTTCCTTAAGTGCAATATGAGTATGCATTAGTGGTGAACATGTAATAATACGAGACATATCCTCACCTTCTGCTCTCATATGATATGCATCTGCAAGAAGTCCTACATTATCTAAATTTACACACGCTTGTAGTGCCGCACCTTCACAGAGGGAGTTAATTAAATTAGTTTCGTTTCTATTAAGTGGTTCAATTGCAATTGAAATTCCATGGTCTGCTGCAATTTTTCCAATTAATTTAGTTACACTAACAAGCGCTTTAAAGCTCTCCTGCCAGCTTTGATTTTCAGGAACTACACGACTTTTACCTGAGCCAAAAACAACAAGCTTAGAGCCAAGTTTATCCATGCGAGCAAAGGCAACATTAAGGTAACTAATTAACTCTTCTTTGCTATATTTATCGCCAATTACTACCATTGATTTTGGAAGCAGTAAGCATGCTGTTTCCATCTTTATTGAAGATGTAGAAAATAAATCTAAAACACTATCAAACTCAGCTTGAGGATAAAGTGCAAATTGATTTAATTTTCCTTCAATGTAATCAAAACCTAAAGATTCAACTTCCTTAACGTTTTTAATATCTGTGCAAAGTCCAAATCTCATAGCTTTTCAACTCCTTCTCTTGTAATAACCCACTCATTGTTTTCTATTTTTAATACAACCTTCTCACTTTCAATTTTTACAGTCGCATCATTACCTTTCTCTTTAATGATAGTAGCAGCCATAAAAGGAGCCTTTCCGCCATAAGCCATAGTTACCTGTCCAATTGGTTCTTTAACAGGGTATCCATAGCTAATCCAACCACCCTTTGGATCTTCACTTCCACAAAGTAAATAGGAGTTAAAGTCAACATTGGAGGTAAAATCTACAGTGAAATCAACATTATTCTTTGACTTATAATCAACATGCTTACCATCTAAGACAACATTTGTTGTGTTAAAGTTATACATAAGTCTAAAATCATGATTTTCATTTGCAGGTCCATCTACATAGTCAATTAATACCGCAACAGAGTTTGGAGCAAGAATTAGCTTTCTTCTATGAAATACTGGGTCTTGAAGATATGCATAACCATTATGTGATAAATCAACAATTTTTAAGCCCTCTTTATTTCCAAAGTAGTGGCAAAGACAGCGTACATTTCTTCTTCTATCTACACCTTTAATCTCGCCCATTTCATGGTTATCGACATAGAGGGTATTGTGTGCTAAAGCTGAGCAGAAATAAGCTCTCCAATCCTTCCAAATTGAGGAGCGATAAATATAACGACCTGAATCTACTAAGATATCTTCACCCTTCAGTGTTATCTCCGCATGCATACAGTCGTTATGGCTATGTGTAGATCTTTCACCTAATTCAAGTTGTGTTGAGTGGGTACAGAGGTAATCAGCATTAGAGTCCCAACCAGTACGAAGAACATAAATTCCTTCTTCACTAAATTTAAAATCTTTCTCCTTTGGCTGTGAGCCTTGCTCTCTTAATGAAGCAAAATATTTAAACTCTTGGTCCCCAAATAGCTCATACATTTGATTCATATAAGCTCTTAATTCATTTAAATCCTTTGGATAGAAAGAAAGGTTCATACCTTCATAAATTGAGGTATCAGCTCTTCTAGTTGTTAAATCATCACGGTCTGCATCTCCAATCATTGGAGTTGAAAGATCTGGTTTAATTAAAGAACAAATGTAGAGTGCACTTCTTCTAATTACCTCCCAAGCATAGTCAGGAACATAAATATTATTTAAGCGGCACATAACTAAAGCTTGAGTAAAAGCAATGGATGCAACCATATGGTAAATTGGAGTTTTCTCCATATGTATTCCATTATCGCTAAAGCAGAATCTTACCTCATGCATTACTCTTGAATAAGCAGTATTAAACCACTCTTTAGACTCTTTAAACTCAGGAAACATTATTGCAATTTGTAATAGTGCACTTGTTTCCATACTTAACCAGTTAGAAGATCTATCATGGTTAGAGTAGTGGCCCATCAAGAAGAGTGCATGGTCTCTTAGTCCTAGTAAGAAGCAAGCTAAATCCTCACTATTCCACACACTTGAATGCCTAAAGATTTCGAATACAGGAAGCCAGGTAGTATAAACACGAATACCAGTTTCGATTGTTCTCCAAGCAGTACCAGGGAATGGTTGT
Source organism: Bullifex sp. (assembly GCF_034103065.1). Lineage (NCBI taxonomy): Bacteria > Pseudomonadati > Spirochaetota > Spirochaetia > Spirochaetales > Spirochaetaceae > Bullifex > Bullifex sp. The sequence continues at coordinate 8,518 of NZ_JAXEGN010000056.1, forward strand.
TTTGGTACAAATGTAAAGTCATTTAAGAATTCATCTGCAGGCCATGCTTCTCTAAAAGAGTGCATTTGAGATAAGAATTCTTTTGTATATTTTTCATCCTTTGTAAGAGCATATGCTCTTGCAAGTGGTTGCCAATAAATTGTACGGAAAAGAGACCAACTCCATTCGTTATCACGACTTGTCTCAACTGTTGGATTAAACATCCAGTCGATAGGACCATTAAACTTATAGCCAAAGATATCATGCTCCATTACTTTTTCAGCATCATCTAATATTTTATCATCGACTAAGCATTCTGCATCCTTTAGAGAGAAAAGATATTTAGGATTTTCTCTATTTCTATAATATTCAACAATCTTTTCTCCAGTTACATCACCCATCTTTTTTAAATTAGGATTATCCATATCTAAAAGTGGGATAAGTTTTTCCATATAATTCATTGTAAACCCCAAATTAGTTAATTTTATTACAGATAGGACAGCCTATAAAGACTGTCCTAAATGGTTGTTTTTTATCTTGTTTACTTAGCCATATATGCGTTGTAAGCCTTCTGATAAATAGCTACAGCGTCTTCTAAGCCAAATACCTTTAATTGATCCTGGTATTCCTTGAAAGTCTTTTCATTAAGTTCAAGAGCACCAGTGATGAACTTTGTTTCCATCTCTTCAGCAAATGTATTTACTTTGTTGATGATAGAAGCAGCCTTAGTACCATCCTCTGATGAGATTGTTACAGGAGGAAGCATGTACTTGCCGTAATCTGTCTGAGCCCACATTGAAAGTGCTGCAGCTTGTTCAGCTGTATCGTAGTACTGTTCGAGGTATCTTGGATCCTGGATCATAGCACCGTTTACAGAACATCTCATGTACTTAGACATTACATCATCTTTATTCTGGTTAACAAAATCTGTGTATGTTGGGTATCCATTTACCATTTCGTATGTAACACCTTCGATACCGAAGTTAGCAAGCATGTGACCTTCTTCACCATAAGCATAGTCAAGAAGTCTAGCAGCAGCTTCAACATTCTTACAACTTGTTGTGATTGCAGCTGCAGAAGAAGCTGAAGTATCAAATACAGTGTTCATCTTAGCAAACTTAGAGTTTGTACCAGCAACCTTTGTTAATGGTTTAGCTGAAGAAATTTCAACATCTGGTCCCATTGACTTAACTGCTGATGCAATTAATGAACCTGGGTTGTAACCAATTGCAATCTTTCCACTTAAGAACATAGAGTTCATACCGTTCTTATTAACAGACATATAGTCGTTATCTAAGAGACCTTCAGCATAGATCTTTCTGAGGAATGAGAGGTAATCATATCTATTAGCTTCAAGATAACCATGCTTTACAACACCGTTTTCTACATACCAGCTATCCCAAGAGTCAAATGCTGGAGCAAATACTCTATTGATGTGGTCTGGGCGAACAGACATTGGGATATCAACAAGGCCAGAAGCTTTAATTGCAACTAATACTTTGTAAAGCTCATCTGCTGTTTCAGGTGTCTTATCAAAGCCAAGAGCCTTTAAGATATCCATTCTGTAGATAATACCTTCTGAGAATAATAGACCATTGTTGTTATAGTCATAACCTCTGAAGAATGGGAAGCAGTAGTATGTGCCATCATCTGTAGAACACTCTTTAGCAATGTCTGGGTGCTCATTGAGGTACTTTGTGATATTTGGACAGTATTTTTCAAATACATCGTTAAGTGGGATGATAAATCCATCATCGATAGCACTCTGAGGACCACCAACATATGATGCCCACTTATATTCTACGATATCAGGAAGATCACTTGATACTTGAAGAATTGAGAACTGTTCACTTAAAATCTTGTTTTCAGCAGATACGTTTGTAAATTCGATTTCTGTGTTAGTTCTCTTCATTACTTCCTGCCAATATGGAAGCTCAGAAAAGTCATTAACATTCTTAATCTTTGTACTCATTGGTGCCCAGTAAGTAAGCTTAGCTGGAGCATCAGAAGACTTTGAAGATTCCTGTGCGCCTTGAGCGAATACAGGAAGTACTACCATCATGATAGTAAGTGCGATAAGCAATGCTTTTTTCATATTTTATCTCCTTTTGGGTTTACCAAATAAATTAATATTCAAGTTTTATTGACCAAGATGAGTAAGCATCTTGTAAATCTTTTCCAAGTCCAGGGATTGTGTAATAGACACTATCCTTATCATCCTTTTTTGAGATTGCTAAGTTAGATAGATCTCTTACACCTCTCTCTTGTGCAAGTAAAACAGCATTAGTGTGTTCTCGTGCTGTTTTAAGTGTACAAACTGGAACCCTTTTTTCTTCTATAGCTCGAATAGCTTCCCAAAGCTTTTCAAGTCTTTCACCTTTATTTAATTTGGTGTAATCAATTACTTTTCCATCCTTTAAATGCCCGATAAAGCCTTTATCGGTCTCCTCGATGTAACCTGAATCAAATTCATATACACTGAAAGGACCAACCTTTACTTCATCAACTGCATGGGATGCGTAGTAATAAAGCTCTACACCATCAACAGTTTTGAACTTTAATATTGCAGTATCACAGTTGGTAATATTAGGTCTTACTCTTATTAGTTCTCCTTCACAGGAAATAGATGTAGTACTCTCATCCATTGTATGGCCAAGTAAAAAGACCATGTTTTGGTACTGGTGGGCGCAAGCATTTGTAAATGGAGAATCAAAGACCTTTTCTCCATGACAAAGAAGAGCACCTGCCCAATTAGATCTTGAGTAGTAAATATCATTTCTTCTCATTAGGCGAATAGTTTTAAATCTTTTAGGCTTTCCATATAAGCCAAGAAGAATATCCTTCTTCATTTGTAAAACATCATATGAGAAGCATAATTGATAACCTACAGCAACAAAGAGTCCGGTTTCCTTACTCTTTTTTTCCATTTCATCAAATTGCTTAAGATCAAAGCATACTGGCTTTTCTGTTAAAACATTGCTGTTATTGTTTAATGCAAGCATGATGTATGGATAGTGAGTATGAATTGGAGAAGAGATGATTGTTAAATCAGCACTTGATGATGAAAAGAATTCCTCAGGAGAGTTGAAAATAGGAATTCCTCTCCCCTTTACCTCTTCATAAAGTGGACTTTTACTTGCAAATGGATCTGCAACACCAACTAATACAGAACCAAGTACATCTCTTGTTAGGTATTCCTTGATATAGTTTTCACCATATCCTCCCATACCACAAAGTAAAACCTTTATTGCCACCTTATTTCTCCTCGAAAGCAGACTTTAAGATATTTGCTGCATCAACCTCTAATGCCTTAGTAGGACATACCTGGAAGCAGTAACCACAACCAATACAGTTATCTGTCTTTTGTGCCTTTTTGCCATCAAGCTTAATACCCTTGTACCAGCAAACATCTTCACAACGTCCACAGCCAATACACTTTTCGCTATCGACCTTTCTTACTCTATAAGCCTCACCAAGCTTATTTTGTCTTTCCTTTGCAAAGCTATCGGACATGTTAAAAAGCTTTAAGGCCTCCCCTTTAAGCTCCTTAACTGAGCTATATCCATTTTGATCCATCCAATCAGAACACTGCTTCATTAAGCGAGCACACTGTTTAATTCCACCAGAGCAAGCAAGAGCACCAAGCTGTACCATTTCAGAGCCTGCCATAATGTATCTAAGTGCTTGGTCGTATGAGAAAACACCACCACCTGCATACATTGGAATTTCAATTCCTCTATTTCTTGCATCGGCAATTTCAAAACAAACAATAGGGTTTGCTTGAGTTCCACCATATCCAGCACCTGGACGAGGTTGAGTTGTCTTCCAATCAAGATCAAAGTAGAAAGCCTTCCATCTTGCAGTTGGACCAACTGCATCTGCACCAGCAGCAACTGCATGACGAATTGAAGTTAAGCAGTCAACATCCTCTACTGCTAACTTTACCATTACTGGAGTTCCAGGAACGGCTGCCTTAATCATCTTGGTACAACTCTCTACCAACTGGTAGTAGTTGAATTGACGATCAGAGGCAGTCGCAACTCCTGGGGTGTTGAAGTGAAGTTCAACGGCATCGGCACCAGCGTTTACAACTTCTTTTGCTTCAGTAATCCAGCGTTTTTTCCAATCAGGATATTTTTCAATATCGTGATAGTGTCCAACAGAAGCCCAAAGCTTAGTCTCTGGATACATATCACGTCTTGCTCTTTTTACTTCTTCGCAATACTCATCTAAGGATGCAATTTTATCAGGGCACTGAGTTCCTACAGCATGAGAATGGAATGCAGGCTGACCTTTTACAACAGCATCAAAACCTGGATAGAAAAATCCACCACCACCCATGCCGTGACCAAAGTTACGCATTGTTATTGCACCTGGTTTACAAGCACTACTTTTTATAACATTATCAGCACCTCTAGTTGCCGGACTTGATGCAATTACAAATGGATTGATCATGTCGAAGCAATCTAAATGCATGTCAGCCATATTCAAACTCCTTTCTGCAATAAGTCTTTTAGTATTGCAGCATCTTTATAAAATTGTTCTTCGCTGTCATTAAGGACAAACTCTAAAAGCGCATAATATTTTTTATCGCTATCAAGGATGGAAAAATAACTTTTCCACATATCAATGCCTTCTTCAAAAGGTCTTCTACCACTCTCATCCCAGTAATAAACATGTAAATAAGAAAGGTAAGGTAAAATCTGTTTAAGCCCAGTTTTCCTTTCTTCAAAGGTTAATGCCTGTGTTGGTTGCCATAGGGTACGTAATGACTCATTATTAACCCTCTTTAATACATCAAGGCCAGATTCATTTTCATCTGTTAATGTATTTTTGTGCCACTCAAGATTTAAAACAATGTCATACCTACGTGCTATATTAACAGCATCAACCAACTCAGCAATTAAGCTCTCCCTCTCCTCTCTACTCAAAGCAGAGGAAGGCTTACTTCCTGCCCAAATGCGAACATTATTTGTTCCTAAGGCTTTAGCAGTTTCAAGTGATGGAATGATGTCCATATTCTCACCAAGGCGATAGTAGGAGCCATATCCAGCTATCTCAAGACCATATTCTTTTGTTAATAAGGCAGTTGCTTTAGCACACTCGATATCACCTTTAGCGATGTGATGGTTTTCACTCCACTCGATTGCAGCAAGCCCTGCTTGCTTTGCAATCTCTAAAACTTCTTTAATTGATTTAGTTTTAAATGTGACACTAACAATTCCTGGCAAAATCATAGTATTAACCCTTTACTGCACCTACCATAACGCCCTTAACAAAGTATTTCTGAAGCAGTGGATAAATGAGGAGGATAGGAAGTGTTGCCACAACAATAGTTGCATATTTTACTGAATCAGATGATAAAGCAAGGGCTTCAAGCGAACCTGAGGACATTGTTGAAGTATCATCCTGAACAAGGATTGTTCTTAAGATGAGCTGTAATGGATACATACTCTTCTTTCTTAAATAGATCATAGCAGGGAACCATGAATTCCAGTGAGATACAGCATAGTAAAGAGTAATAACTGCAATAGATGCTTTGGTTACAGGAACCATGATATAAGTAAGAATTGTTACATGGCCTGCACCATCAATCATTGCTGACTCAGGAAGAGACTCTGGTACTGCTGCCATAGCTGTACGAAGTACTACTAGGTTAAAGGTATTTATCGCACTAGGTAGGATAAGTGCCCATCGGCTACCTACTAAGCCTAATTTATCAACAATGATATAGGTTGGAATTGTTCCACCTTGGAAATACATTGTGAAGACAATCATAAGTGTAAAGAACTTAATTAGCATTGGTCCTTTTCTAGAGAGAACGTATGCAGAGACAATTGTTAAAAGTAAGTTTATTGAAGTTCCAACAACTACAACAAAGATTGTATTCATGTAACCTGTTAAAATACTCTTATCCTGGAATACCATCTGGTAGCTATAGAGTGAGAACTTTATAGGATGCCAATATATTCCAGAGTGCTTCATTACTTCAAATGGGTCAGAAAAAGAAGCAAATACGATACTCATAAGAGGAATAATTACAGCAAGTGATAATAGTATTGTCACAACAACTACAAATGCATGGAAAACTTGTTCGCCAACAGTATATTTAACTTTCATTATCTTTTCCCCCTATTACCAAAGTCCGGAGCCTGTTAATTTATTCGATATCTTATTTGTGGTCCAAACAAGAATGAAGCTGACAATAGAATTGAACATACCTACAGCTGCTGCATATGAGTAGTTAAGGTTCAAGAGACCTTCTCTATATACGTAGGAGTTAATTACATCAGCAACCTCATAGGTCATTGGGTTATACATCAAGATAATCTTTTCATAGCCTACATTGAACATCTTACCAACTTGTAAAATGAGCATGATGATGATTGTAGGTAAAAGTGATGGAAGTGTAATTGACCATAACTGTCTTAATTTTCCAGCGCCATCGATTCTAGCAGCCTCATAGAGCTGTGCATCAATAGACAGTAAAGCAGCTAAGTAAACAATGGAGTTCCAACCAATGTTTTGCCAAATACCAGAGATGATATAAATAGGTAGGAAGTACTTTGTTTCATTAAGCATTGTTACTGGTTCAAAACCAAACTTTGCTAAGAACTGTGTAATAGCACCATTTCTTGCTGTTAAATCCATAACTATAGAGGTTACTACTACAATTGAAACAAAGTGAGGAATATATGTAATTGTCTGAACAGCTTTTGAATATGTCTTAGATCTTAGCTCACTAATAAAGATTGCAAGGATTATTGGACATGGGAAGCTGAAGATAAGGTTTGTTACACTAATTCTAATTGTGTTCATCAATGTTCTCTTAAAATAGTAATCATTGATGAAGTTTTTAAAGTGTGTAAGTCCTACAAATGGTGATTTGAAAAAGCCAAGACGTGGCTTATAGTTTTCAAATGCGATAATCAAACCAAACATTGAACCATATTGGAAAACAATGTAATAAATCAAAATTGGGACAAATAGTAAGTAAAGAGATTTGTATTTACTCCAGTCCTTTTTTAGTTTTAATCCAAGTGGAATATCCTTTGATGGATCAGCAATTTGTTGTTTCTTTTTCATCAGTTACCAACCTTTATGAAGATAGTATGCAACAAGGTTTTTGATAACAAAATTGACAAAAAATATACTTTAAGTGTCAATTTTTTACTTTATAAAAAGCTATTTTTTATATCAAATATATGATTAATTCTTTATTTTGTAATAAAATGATAAAAACAATAATTAAAAATGACTTAAATAAAAATAATGACAGAAAAACTTAACAGGTGTTTTTCTTGATTTCAAGTGCAATAATCAAAGTATGTTTACAAATCCAATAATTCCAGGCTTTGCTCCTGACCCTTCAATTACATATTATGGTGGTAAATTCTACCTTGTAACATCAACTTTTGAGTACTTTCCAGGCGTTAGTCTCTGGTCAAGTGATGACCTAGTTAACTGGCACTCTCATGGTGCAGTATTAACAAGAACTAGTCAGCTAAACTTGGAAAAGGCTAATAATAGTTCGGGTCTATATGCCGCATCAATACGTGTAAATTCTAATGGACGTTTTTACATGGTAACTACAAATAAATACACCCATGAAAACTTCATTTGCCACACAGATGACATTAATAACAAATGGTCTGAAACACACTTTATTTCCTCTGATGGAATAGATCCATCCCTACTCTTTCTTCCTGATGGAAGGTGTTTCTACACCTCAAATGGTAGTGTTGATGGAGTACGATGTATCAAGGGAGCTTTTATTAATCCAGATACAGGAGAGCTTTTAGAGGACTTTAAAAATCTTACTAAAGGATGTGGTGGCTCATCACCAGAAGGTCCACACCTATACTTTATTGACGACTATTACTACTTAATGCTTGCAGAGGGTGGTACAGGATATGGGCACCATGAGGTAATACTAAGGTCAAAAAATATCTATGGCCCATATGAAGCAAATCCAAATAATCCTATTTTATCCCATGTTTCAAGAAAGGGACATACCATTCAAGCAACTGGACATGCAGACTTAATAAAGCTTGATAATGATGAATGGTATGCAGTCTTCTTAGCAATTAGGACAAAGCCAAGGCCTCTACTTCACCATCTAGGCCGTGAAACCTTCTTATCTAAAGTAAATTGGAAGGATGGTTGGCCAATAATTGGGGATAATGGAAAAGTTGAAATCATAAATGATTATGGTCCAAACCAAGAGGACAATAGTGATTACTCAGTATTATTCTCAGAACCTTTAGAAAACTATCCTTATTTAAAGGTAAGAGTTCCTAAGCCTGAATGCTATCTTTTAAATAAAGAGGATAGAACTTTAACACTAATGGGAGAAGAGAATATCAATACTCCTCTAGGACACCCTACCTTACTTGCTTTTAGGCAAAGGGGTTTTCATGAACTAATGAAGGTAAAAATAAATCCTAAGAGTATAGAAGCAAGAGCAGGAATTGCTTCTTATCTTAGTAGTGATTACCACTATCGCTTAGAAGCTAAGTGCGTTGAAAATAATGTAGAGGTTTCATTAATTAGACACCTACATGACTTTGAAGCAATAACAGAGAAAATAGTATTACCAATTTTAGAAAACCTTAGCTTAATGATTAAATCAGATGATGAGTTTTACTACTTCTATGCTAATGATGAATTCGTAGGTAAAGCAAGTGTATACGGCCTTGCATCAGAAGGAACAATGTATAACACCTTTACGGGAGCTCTCTTTGCTGCTTACGCAGAAGGTGGAAGAGCAGTTTTTCTCGATAAAATTGAAATGAAAAGTATTAAATAAAAAGGAAGAAAGATAGATGAAGAAGACAGCAATTATTACAGGAGCTAGCAGAGGAATTGGTTATGCTATTGCTCGTCAATTAGGAAAAGATGGCTTTAATGTTGTTTTAGTTGCAACAGGTAGTGCAGAAAAGAACAAAGAGGCTATCGAAAAACTCGAAAAAGAAGGTATTACTGTTTTTTACATTCAGGCAGATGTATCAAAAAGCGAGGATAGATTAAAAATAGTTGAGCAAACTGTATCTCACTTTAACAGAATAGATGTATTAGTCAACAATGCAGGTGTTGCACCTCTTGTAAGAGCTGATCTACTTGAAATGAGTGAGGAGTCCTTTGATAGAGTAATTAATATAAATACAAAGTCTAATATGTTCTTAACTCAAGCCGTTAGTAAGCAGATGATAAAACAAGAACCAATTGAAAACAGAAAGGGTGTAATCGTTAATATTTCATCTTGCTCATCTGTTGTCTCTTCAACAAGTAGAGGTGAATACTGTGTTTCAAAGGCTGGAATTTCAATGCTCACTACTCTATATGCAGATCGTTTAGCAAGTGAAGGTATTTTAGTTCATGAGGTTAGACCAGGTGTAATTGCAACTGACATGACATCAAAAGTTCAAGAAAAATACGATAAGTTAATCTCTGATGGTTTATTCCCTATTGCACGTTGGGGAAAACCTGAGGATGTTGCTAATGCTGTTAGTGCGCTTGTTTCTGATAAGTTTTTATATACAACTGGCAACTACATCGACGTCGATGGTGGTTTCCACATTAAAAGGCTTTAAAAATGAATTATAATGATTACACATTCCAAATAAAAAAAGTTAACACTCTTATAGTTGGAACCGGAGCTGCTGGTTACAATGCAGCCTGCAAGCTTAAAAAACTTGGCCAAGATGATATTTTATTAATTAGTGAAAATAGAGTTGGTGGTACAAGTAGAAACACAGGAAGTGATAAGCAAACATACTATAAATTAACTCTAAGTGGTGATACCCCTGATAGTATTTACGAAATGGCAAATACCCTCTTTGAAGGTAAAGCTGTCGATGGTGATATCGCACTATGTGAAGCCGCATTAAGTGCTCCAAGCTTCTTACGTTTAGTTGAATTAGGTCTTCCCTTCCCTGTTAATCGCTATGGAGAATATGTAGGCTATAAAACGGACCATGACCCAAGAAATAGAGCAACATCTATAGGTCCTTATACATCAAGGGAGATGACTAGAGCACTAGAAGAGGAAGCAAAAATGCTTCAAATCCCATTTATAGACCATCTTCAAGTAATAAAAATCCTATCTGATAAGAAGAGGAGCTATGGTGTTATTTGTCTTAATACAAATGAAAGGGACATTAAGTCTTCATTTGTTGTAATTGAGGCTGAAAACATTATTTATGCAACTGGAGGACCAGCTGCAATTTATAAAAATAGTGTATATCCAGTTAGCCAAAAGGGAGCAAGTGGAATAGCTTTTGAAGCAGGTGTTAAAGGTAGAAATTTAACTGAATGGCAATTTGGACTTGCCTCCGTTAATCCTCGCTGGAATGTATCTGGAACATATATGCAAGCACTCCCAAGATTCATTTCAACTAATGAAGATGGGTCTGATGAGAAAGAATTCCTAAATGATTTCTTCACATCTTCAGGTGATATGCTATCAAAGGTATTCTTAAAGGGCTATCAATGGCCATTTGATGTAAGAAAGGTTGATGGTGGAAGCTCAATAATCGATATCCTTGTTTACCTAGAAACCTGTAAAGGAAGAAAGGTCTTCCTTGACTTTACTAAAGATCCACTAGATGGCAACTTTGATTTCAATTCTTTATCGAAGGAAGCTTATTCATACCTTGAAAAGGCTGGTGCCTTAGTTAAAAAGCCAATTGAAAGACTAAGGATTATGAATAGCCCTGCAATATCATTTTATAAGGATAAAGGTGTTGATCTAACAAAAGAACCTCTACAAATCTCACTATGTGCTCAGCACAATAATGGTGGACTTGATATAAATTGTTGGTGGGAGAGTAATTTAAAGCACTTCTTTGTCGTCGGGGAAGCTGCAGGTAGCCATGGAGTTTATCGTCCAGGAGGATCTGCACTAAATGCAGGACAAGTTGGTTCTACTAGAGCTGCAACATATATTTCAAAAAAATATAATAGTTTTACCTTTGACGATAATAGTTTTGAAAAGGTTCTATATTCCTCTCTTGATGATGTAATTAGCCTCTCTAAAAACACATTAAAAGATGAGGAAAATGTTTTAAAAATTAAAGATGAAATTACAACAAAGATGAGTGAAAGTGGTGGAGCAATTCGAGATAAAGCTAAAATTACTTCTCTTCTTGATGAAATTAATGCTTTACTTAATAACTTTGAAAAAGAAGTTTGCTACTCAGAGCCTCAAGCATTAAAGTATGTATTTACTCTTAAGGATATAATTATTTCCCAAAAGTGTTACTTAGAAAGTATGCTTAACTACACAAATGAAAAAGGTAAAAGTAGAGGAAGTGCTCTCTATACAGATTTAGAGGAAGGAAGTAAACCTTACCCTTCTCTTTCTGACACCTTTACCTTCTCACTTGATGATGGAAGTAAAGATTCTTTAATACAAGAAATGTTGTTTGAGAATAACAAATGTACATTCAATTGGCGCCGTGTTAGACCTATTCCAGAAAATGATGATTTCTTTGAAAACACCTGGAGAGGCTATAGAGAAAATGGAAATATAGAATAAAAAAGGAATATAAAATGGCAAAACATGAGAAATTTCACTACAAATCATTAGATGAAGTATTAGCCAAATGTAGAGAGCTTGATATCACCCTACCATTTAGTGACGATACTTCTATTCTAGCGACAAAGCTAAAGATAAGAAATATTACTCTACCAAACAGACTTGGCTCTGCTCCTATGGAAGGTGCTGACTCAACACTCGATGGAAGTCCTTCTGAAATGACCTATAGGCGCTATGAGAAGATTGCAGAAGGTGGCGCTGCTATTATGTGGTTTGAAGCTATTTCTGTTGTTCCGGAAGGAAGATCTTCAAAGACTCAGCTCCTTATCACAAAGGATAATGTTGATGAATATAAAAAGTTTACAGCCAAAATTAAGGAAGCAGGATTAAAGAAAAATGGTTATGCACCATATTTAGTATTACAAGCAAACCACTCTGGAAGGTACTCAAACCCAGATAATAAGCCAGCTCCTTTAATTGCATATCGTCATCCATACCTAGAGCAATTTAGAGCCGCTGATGATAGCTGTATTGTCTCAGATGATTATTTAAAGCAAACAGAAGAAAACTTTGGGGAAGGTGCTCGTCTTGCAAAGCTTGCTGGCTTTGATGCAGTCGATATTAAATCTTGTCATGGCTATCTATTTCAGGAAGTAGCTTCTGCTTATTATCGTCCAGGACTATATGGTGGCTCATATGAAAACAGAACAAGACTCTTAAAGAACTCAATAAAAGCAGCACAAGTATATGAAGATGATTCTTTTATGGTTACCTCCCGAGTTGGTATTTATGATGGCTACCCTGAGTATGCAGGTTTTGGTCAAAAAACAGATGGTTCAATGCTTCAAGACCTAACAGAACCAATTCGCTTAATTAAAGAGCTTAAAGAGATGGGTGTTGATATGGTAGACCTTACAATGGGTAACCCATATACCACAACTCACGTTACTAGACCTTTTGATATGGGGAAATACCCACCAGAGGAGCATCCATTTGAAGGCTTAGCTAGAATGATTAACTCTATTGGAGAAGTAAAAAGAAGTGTTCCTGGAATGGTTATCTTTGCCTCTGCTCCAACATATCTTAGGGAATACTCTGATCTTTACTCAGCTGGTGCTGTTAAAAATAATCTTTCTGATGGAATGTTATTTGGTAGAATGCAATTTGCAGACCCTGATTTTGCTAATGAAATAAAGAGTGGTAGAATTGATAAAAATAGAGTTTGCTTGACCTGTGGAAAGTGTGGTGACCTTATTAGATCACATAAACCAACAGGATGTGTTATTCGTGATAACAAAACCTTCATGCCTTATTACAAGGAATTCTTAGAAGAAAAGAAAAATCTTCCAGCAAACTTTAGAGGTTAATAATAAAATCCTTTTAGTGATGATTTGGTCCAACCTAGCAGTTGGACCTTTATTATACTTTCCATTGTCGAGTTCTCAATTAAAATCAAATATGCAAAACTTGCTAGGAACAAAGTGGTAAGTCTTATTTTTTTTCAGACATACTGATTTATCACCAGAAACTACTAATCAGAATATTTCTACAATTCACTTATTCAAATTACTGATAGTATGTGGAAACGCAAACTCCTAAATCACAACCTTCGCCTTAAAAAGAAAAGAATATAGTAGTGTGTTTTCAAACTATTTAATCTGCTTTTAAAATACCTTTAAATCAATATAGAAATATTTGTTTAATCCAATATTGGTATTTTTATTTTCTTATTAATTATTTTTTTAAGGGAATGGGCAATCCCGGTTGGCTTTATATAATCTAAAATAGGATGATAAAAACCTTATTATATAGTTTAAGACTATCCACCTTGAAACATTCAAATTAGTTAAAATAAATAGCTAAATCTTAATCACCTCTAATCGAAAAGAAGCAATTATTCATGTATTATCCTTGCTGGAGGAATTTGATGAAATTCATAAACTTAGAACTCTATTTATTAATTATTAACCTTCTAGGCTTTGTAGTAGGTGCTATAAACTCTAAGGTTAGATCAAAGAAGCCTGAAGGAAAGAGTGATATAGCAATTGCTATTTTATCTTTATTAGGTGGTTCTATTGGTTCTTTAATTTCAGTAATTATTTTCGATAGAAAAGCAGAAAAAGGTAATATGCTATCACGTGTAATTATGGCTTGTATGGTAGTAATTCAATTAATTATCTACTTAATAGTTAAAGGCTTTATCGCAAACCCTTTAACATTTGCTTTCTACCAAATCCTTATTGATTACCCTCTTTCTTTAGTTTATTTAACATTAATAAACATTATTACTTTCTTATTCTACTTAAAGGATAAAAAGGCTGCTGAAAAAGGAAAAGATAGAGTAAAAATAGTTACACTTCTTGGGCTTGCTTTCTTTGGAGGTTCTATCGGTGCACTAACAGGAATGTATGCATTAAGACACAAGACTAATAAGAATTACTTTACTATTGGTGTTCCTCTAATGGTAATTATGCAACTATTTGTACTCTTTTATCTTTCAAACCTTAGTTTTTAAATAAATAAATTCTTGCAGAGGGGTATTAAACTCCTCTGTTAATTCACCTTCTATAAATCCCATACTCTTATAAAATGATCTAGCTGCGACACCTTCACTAACACCTTCACGATAAGTTGTTACTGTGATATCACGAGAAGGATCAAATTCATTTAAAGCTAAAGAAAACATATTTTCAGCAATATGATTTCTTCTGTAATCTGGATCTACAGCTAAGAAACAAAGCATATTTACTTCTTTAGAAAATAATAAAGCCCCGACTATTTTATTATCTTCTATAGCACAAATTGCTTCATTTCTACTAATGAATTCTAAAGTAGTATTTCTATACTCTGTTAAATCAAGGCCTGGAAATAAATCTTTAACTTTATCAACAAGACTCATCCAACTATCAATATCATTAGCTGTAGCAAAATAAATATTCATCAAATTAATCCTTCTTTATTAATTATATCCCAAGCTTCATCATCGATAATTTCATCTTTAAATAGCTTCCTTTTATCGTCTTCGGTAATTGCTCTCAATACTTTACATGGATTACCTGCTGCAATAGTCCAGCTTGGAACATCTTTAGTAACAACACAACCTGCTCCAATTACAACATTACTACCAATATTAACACCAGGACATATTACTACACTTCCTC
>NZ_JAXEGN010000057.1:0-15295 GCF_034103065.1 Bullifex sp.
TTTTATTTGTACTTCGTTTGTGTTTAATAATTTACTACGTAATGAGGGAAAAGCTTTCTATACTATGATCGGATTAACAACAGGCGGAGTATTAAATATTATTTTAGATCCAATCTTTATCTTCGCTCTAAACCTAGGTACCCGTGGTGCTGCTATGGCAACTGCACTAAGTCAGGTAATTAGTTTCTTTATTCTATTAGCTATGTTTGTCTCAAAGAAGAGTAATTTAGACTTAAGACTTAGTTATATATCTAAAGAAATAAAAACCTATTTACGTATTTTAAAAACAGGGCTTCCAAGTCTCTCAAGGCAGGGCTTAGCATCAATTGCATCAATGACATTAAATGTTCAAGCAGCTAGCTTTGGTGATGCAGCTGTTGCTGCTATGAGTATTTCTGGTAGAATTACCTTCTTCTTATTTTCAGCGCTCTTAGGTTTAGGACAGGGATTCCAGCCTGTTGCAGGTTATAACTATGGTGCTAAAAAGTATTCTAGGGTAAAAAGAGCAACACTATTTACTGCTTTCTTTGGGACAATTATAATTGCAATTCTATCAATACTGTGTTTTATCTTTGCACGTCCTTTAGTTACTACATTTAGAAAAGAAGATATTGATGTAATAACAATTGGTGTAAAAGCATTACGTTTCCAAACAATTGCGCTACTGCTATGTGGAATCAATGTTGCAACTAATATGTCAATGCAGGCAACTGGACACATTGCGGGTGCAACTTATTTAGCACTTTGTAGACAAGGAATCTATTTTCTACCATTTATTATTTTCCTACCAGCAAAACTTGGTATTTTAGGCGTTGAAATTGCTCAGCCACTTGCTGATGTCTTTACTTTTATTACTTCTTTAGTATTTTTCATCAGACTTATTAAAGAGTTGGGTGGAAAAAAAGACGAAGTTATTCTATAGTTTTCCTACTATGGACTTTTCAGATTTTGGAAAAAAACTAACATCAAGATCAGGTATCTTATTACTAATGGATGACTTGGGAAAGCCTCTTCCTCCAGGCGTTAAGCCTTACCCTCTTGGAGGAGGAAATCCTGCAAGAATTAAAGAGGTTGAGAAAGTATATAGAGAGGAGATGGAAAAAATTCTCTCTACAGAGGATGCTTTTGAAGATATTCTTTGTCACTATGACGCCCCACAGGGCAGAATGAGCTTTGTAAATGCAATAGCTTCATATTTTTCATCTAAATATGGTTGGAATGTAAAAAGTGAAAATGTTGCTATTTCAAATGGATCTCAAAGTGCAATGTTTTACATTTTTAATTTATTCTCAGGAACATATGGGGATAAGAAAAAAACTATTCTATTTCCATTAATGCCAGAATATGTAGGTTATGCTGATCAAGGACTTGAGTGGAATACTTTTGTAAGTGTTCCATCAAAATGTGAGTACTTTGAGGACAGATCTTTTAAATACACTCTAGATCAAGAAGCTGTTAGTAAGTATTTAAGTGAGCATAGTGAAGTAGGTGCTATTTGTGTTACAAGACCAACGAACCCAAGTGGAAATGTATTAACAGATAAAGAAATAAAATTTTTATCTGATAAGGCAAAGGAATATAATATTCCATTAATAATTGATAATGCATATGGACTACCATTTCCTAACATTGTTTTTACCGATGATGCAACTCCAGTTTGGAATGAGAATATTATCCTTTCTATGAGTTTATCAAAGATTGGCCTTCCATCATTAAGGACTGGAATAATTCTAGCAAGTCCTACTGTTATTGAAGCACTAGGAAATATTAATGCTATTGCAGCACTAGCTTCTGGTTCAATGGGGCAAGCCTTAGCAGAGGATTTAGTGAAAACAGGAAAGCTTGTTGAAATGGCAGATAACTATGTAAAACCATTTTATCAAAAGAAGAGAGAAAATATTATTTCCTACATTAATGAGTTCTTCGAAGGAACTAATTACCACTACCATAGAATTGAAGGTTCTATATTCTGCTTCTTATATCTTCCTTCTTTAAAGATTTCTTCGATAGAGTTCTACAAAAAACTAAAAGAAAGAGGCGTTATTACTGTTCCTGGTGAGTATTTCTTCTTTGGTAGCAAAGAACAAATGGAAGGTAAAGCTTATCCTCATCCACACTATGATAAGTGTTTAAGAATAAACTACTCAGCTCCTGATGATATAGTTAAAGAGGGAATAAGAATAATTGCTGAGCTTTATAAAAAATGGTCATAAATGATTAGAGGACTGCATTTTCGCAGTCCTCTATATGTATTTAAAGAATGTGATCAAGGAAGCTTTTGGTTCGTTCACTCTTTGGATGTGTAAACATCTCTTCTGGAGTTCCTTCCTCAATAATTTCACCGGAATCCATAAATACTACTTTATCAGCAGCAGCTCTAGCAAATCCCATTTCATGAGTAACTAGAAGCATTGTTGTTCCATCTTTAGCAAGTGAAAGCATAACATCAAGTACTTCTTTAATCATCTCAGGGTCTAAAGCAGAAGTTGGTTCATCAAATAGCATAGCTTTAGGATTCATAGCAAGAGAACGAGCAATAGCTACTCTCTGTTGCTGTCCACCTGAAAGCTGAGTAGGGTGATTTTTAGCTTTATCCTTCAAACCAACCTTATCAAGAAGTTTATAAGCTAATTCTTCAGCCTTAGCTTTATCCATCTTGAGGACCTTACGTGGTGCAAGAGTGATATTATCAAGAACAGTTAGGTGAGGGAAAAGGTTAAAAGACTGGAATACCATACCAACCTCTTCTCTTACTTTTCTTAAGTCAGTTTTAGGATTTGTTACTTCAACATCATCGATGAATATTTGTCCACTTGTTGGTGTCTCTAACATATTAACACTTCTTAAAAGTGTTGATTTACCACTTCCAGATGGACCAATAATAACAACTACTTCTCCATCATTTACTGTTAATGATGCATTCTTTACTGCATGAACAGTTTTAATTCCATTAGCAACAAAGTCTTTTGATAGATTTTTAATTTCAATTTTAGCCATTCTTATGGAGCCTCTCTTCAAGTAAACCGACTAAGCGGGAAAGTACGAGTGTAAAGATAAGGTATATTAATGCAACAACTAACATTGTCTCAAGTGATAAAAAGGTTCTTGAGATATACTCTCTACCCTTTCTAAGGATATCAGCAAGTGCAAGCTGAGAAACAAGAGATGAATCTTTGAGCATTGAAATAAACTCATTACCAATTGCAGGAAGAATAACCTTAGCTGTTTGAGGAAGAATAACATGGATAAATGCCTGTGTTCTTGTTAAACCTAAAGCTGTAGCTGCTTCCATTTGTCCCTTTGGAATAGCTTGAATACCTGCTCTTACAATTTCACCCATATATGCACCAAAACAAATAGATAGTGAAATAATTGCAGCTATCATACCTTCAATGTGGAAAAATCTTCCAAGTGCATAGTAGATGAAGATAAGTTGTACAAGTAGTGGAATACCTCTTATAAACTCTACATAAACACCACTAATCATATTAATAATGTGGTGTTTAGAAACAGATCCTAATCCTGTAAATACACCAATGATTACGGCTCCAATAATTGCAAAGATAGTTACTTCAAAGGTTACTGGTGCACCTTTAATACATACAATAAATATCTCTCTGTATGGATCTGGTTTAAAAATGATTAGTAATAATAAAATAGCTAGCGCAAGGAAAAATGTAATCCTCCAGCTAGTCATAAGATGCTTCTCACCTTTTTTAGGGATGAGAGGTCCATCTGTCATTGTAATAGTTTGAACTTTCTCGTCTTTTGATGAATCAACAGAGACTACCTTTTTACGAATAGTCTCTGTCTTAACGAGAGTTTCTATACTCTTGTTATCCATTGTATCTCCTAGATAATGTTATATTTCTTCATTAACTCATCCATAGTACCATTTTCTTTTAGTTTTGCAAGAGATGAGTTGATTAAGTCTAATAATTCTTTATCACCTTTTTTAACTGCAATAGCAATCTCCTCAATATCGCTACTAGCTTCACCTGTAATAACAAGCTTGTTAGCATAGTTAGGATTTGCTAATACGAAGTCAGAAGCAATTAATGAGTCACATACACATGCATCAACGTTACCGTTAATCATATCCTCGATAGCAAGTCCAATTGAATCATAAGCTTTAACAACTACATCCTTATTTTGCTCAACTGCGAAGTGACCTGTTGTACCCATCTGTACACCAACCTTCTTGCCTGAGAGAGAGTCAAGAGAGTTGAGATCTGAATTTGCATTTAAGGTTACAATTGACTGCTTAATAGTAAAGAGAGTGTCTGAAAAATCAATTGTCTTCTTTCTTTCTTCAGTTACTGTTACACCTGATGCAACTGCATTGTATTGTCCATTTGCAAGACCAGCAAAAATTGTATCCCAAGCTGTATTGATGTATTTCATCTCAACGCCAGAAACTTTGCTCATTTCTTTGATTAAATCAACTTCAAAACCTGTAATTTCACCATTTTCATCAACGTATTCAAGTGGTGGCCATTCACAGTTCATAGCAAATGTATATGATTTTGTTCCATCCTCTTTAGCGCCTGAAGCAAAAACAGTAGCAATAGCTACAAGACAAATAAGTAAAAGTGCAACTAATTTTTTCATTTTCAAACCTCTTATAATTAGGATGTTTGCATAATGCATATTTTTACAGATATTGTCAATAAAGAATGTATAAAAATACAAAAAATATGAATTATTTTAGTTTTTATGCATGATGAAAGAATAAAAAAAGGAGGCCGAAGCCTCCTTATAACAAAGAAAACAAATACTAGAGTAAGTTCCACTTAGCCTTGAGCTTATCATATGAGCCATCTGCTTTAAGCTCACTAAGACCCTTGTTAATTAAGTCAAGAAGTTCTTTGTTTCCTTTCTTAACTGCGATTGCAATATCTTCTTGGGTAAATGAAGAACCTGCTACCTTAAGCTTGTCAGAGTAGTTAGGATTAGCAAGTACAAAGTCTGATGCAATTAATGAGTCACAAACACAAGCGTCTAAGTTGTTATTAAGCATATCTTGAAGTGCAAGACCAATGTCATCATACTGTTTTCTAACTACATCATAGTTATCAAGAACTAAGTCTCCTGTGGTACCAATTTGTACACCAACCTTTAAGCCCTTAATATCATCAATTCCCTTAACAGTAGAATCCTTTTTAACAATGATAACCTGACCTGCTTCTAAAATTGGAGTTGAGAAGTCCATTGTTTTCTTTCTATCTTCTGTAACTGATACACCAGAAGCAACACCATCATATTGGCCATTTGCAAGACCTGCAAAGATGGTATCCCATGGAATGTTCTTCGCAACCATCTTTACGCCAACCTTTTCACCAATCATTGGAACAAGTTCTACTTCAAAGCCTGTGAGGTTGCCACTTTCGTCGATGTATTCAAGTGGTGGCCATGTTGCATCTGTTGCAAAAACATAAACTTTTTCAGCTGCTTCTTTCTTAGAGCAAGAGAAGAGCATAAAAATTGAAAGCACAATTATTAAAACTGTTAAACCCTTTTTCATACCTTTTTATCCTTATAGATTTTTAATTTTTTCTTTATAAACATGTGTAAAGAAGATTATTGAGAATAATAAACCAAAAACTTCAGCAATTGCAAAGCTATACCATACACCATTAATACCAATTAGTTTAGATAGTAAATATGCACAAGGACAAAGTACAACAAGCTGTCTAATAATTGATACCATCATTGAGGCAAAGCCAAATCCTGTTGCTTGGAATGATGCTATTAAAATAATAGAAATAGCAGCAGGTATAAAGCATAAGCTAATTGACCTTAGTGCCGGGATACCTATTTTATACATTTCCTCTGTTGCACTAAATAGTGAGAGTAATTGTCTTGGCATAAGCTGGAATAGTAATGTACCGAGAATCATAATTAAGAGTGCAACTACGAGTCCTAATTTCATAGTGCTTATCATTCTCTTTTTATTTTTTGCTCCATAGTTAAAGCCAAGTATTGGAATTACACCATTGTTTAAGCCAAAAACAGGCATAAATACAAAGGATTGTAATTTAAAGTAGACACCAAATACTGAAACAGCAGTAGAGGAGAATGCAATTAATATACCATTAATTAAGGATACCATAATTGTACCAATACTGTTCATAACAATAGATGGAAGACCTACTTGGAAAATATCTTTGATAATTCTTGCATTTGGACGAATATCTTTTATTTTGATTTGGATGTAATCATTTTTGCTTAAGAAGTATAGGGCAAGTGACATAGATGCAATTTGTCCAATTACTGTTGCAATTGCAGCACCATTTACCCCAAGTTTAAATACAAAAATAAATATTGGGTCTAATACAATATTTGTAATTGCACCTGTTAGCTGCATAGTCATTGGCTGTACAGAGTTTCCAGTTGCTTGAATTAGTTTCTCAATGAAAATTGAAAATATACAGCCAAAGGAAATAATTAAACATATTCTAGAATATGATGTTGAAAGCTTAAGTAGCTCTGCATCTTGAGTAAAAATGTTTAAAAAAGGCTTTGCTAAAAATAATCCAATAAAAATAAATAGACAAGAAATAACTAACCCTAAAAAGAGAGTAGTTGAGGCAACATGGTTAGCTTCTTCATGTCGACCTTCTCCTAATCTTCTTGATAGAAGGCTGTTAATACCAACACCAGTTCCGACTGCTGCAGCTATTAATAAGTTTTGCATTGGGAAGGCTAATGAAACTGCTGTTAAAGCTGTTTCTGAGACCATTGCTACAAATATGCTATCAACAACGTTATAAAGAGCTTGAATAAGCATACTTAGCATCATTGGAAATGACATTTTAAAGAGCAGGCGAGGAATAGTCTCACTCTGCATGATATTTGTTTTCTGCATAGCACTGTATATATAAGCTGTAATATTAATTCTTTTCAATACAATATTGTTAAAATTATACTCACTGTATTGTATAAATGAAGCATTTTCAGTAAAAAATAAATATCCTATTTGAGGTTGGTATTATGATCGTATGTAAGTTTGGCGGTTCATCAGTTGCCGATGAAAAACAGATAATGAAGGTTAAGGACATCCTTGAAGCTAATAAGGATCGTAAAGTAGCAATTGTTTCTGCACCAGGTAAGAGAAACAAGGAAGATAGAAAAATAACAGATATGCTATATGAGTGTAACTCTTTAGTTCAACAAAATAAGAGTTGTAAACGCGTATTTGCTGAAATTGGTAAACGCTATCTTGATATTGCAACTGCATTAAAGCTAGACACAAAAAAGCTTACTCTAGCTTTAGATGACGTTAGAAGAAAAATTGATGCTGGTCGTGGTACAGACTATGCAGCAAGCCGTGGTGAATATCTTTCAGGATTATTGATTGCAGAATACCTTGGATGGGAGTTTGTAGATCCTGCATCATATATCGTTATTAATTCAGATGGTACTGTAAATCCTATTAGCTATGAGCGTTTAGCAACAAGACTTTCAACAGGAAGTTGTTATGTTATGCCAGGCTTTTATGGTGCAACTCCAGAAGGTGTTATAAAGACATTCTCTAGAGGTGGTTCAGATATCTCTGGTGCTATTGCCGCAAGAAGTGTAAATGCTGACCTTTATGAAAACTGGACAGACGTTTCTGGTGTATATGCTGCTGATCCAAGAATTGTTGAAAATGCACGTGTAATTCCAGAACTTACATATGTACAGGTTCGTGAGCTTAGTGATGTAGGAGCTTCTGTTTTCCATGAGGAAGCAATTGCTCCTGTAATTCCTGTAAAGATTCCTATCAATATTAAAAATACAGATCGCCCAGAGGATCCAGGCACAATAATTAGCTCTGAAGTTGATCCAAGAGGGCTTTGTGGTGTTTCTGGTAAAACTGGATTTACAAAGCTCAAGCTTAGAAAACTAATGATGTTTAAAAAGTCTGGTATGCGCCATGCTTTATTAACAATCCTCCATCTTTATGGAGTAAGACCTTCTTACTCTCTCTTTGGTATCGATTCAATTGTTTGGCTCTTTGATAGTAAGATGGCAAATGATAATGTCTTGAGATCAATGTGTGAACGCTTAAAGAAAGATTTTGAGCTTGATGATGTAGTCTTTGAGCGTAATCAAGGAATCGTAGGTTTGGTTGGTGGTCATATGGATGAGTCAACAGCTTTTATTGATGCTGCATGTGCTTTAAGAGATAGTAATATTAAAGTAAATTTCATGAACTTTGGTGCATCAAGAACTACTGCCTTAATTGGTGTTAATGAAGAAGATTGTAAAGAAGCAGTTCAGTGCCTTTATAATAAATTATTCTAAATCATAATTTTTTCAAATAAGCTCTCTTTCCATTTGGAGGAGAGTTTTTTTTATTCAATTATAAAGTGATAAAAAAAGCACAGCATTTAAGCTGTGCCTTTTGCTATATCTGATATTAGCGAATTGCGAGTTCTGTTTCAGCATCAAAGAACTTAGCTTTGTCCATATTAGGGATGAGGCTAATCTTTGTGTCAACAGCAGGAATAACTGTACCGTCAATCTTACCGATAACTTTAGCTGTAGAAGTAGCAACGTAAACGTGAGTTTCAGCACCAAGTGGTTCAACAACAGAAACGTGACCATCAATAGTCTTACCAGCTTCTGGAGTCTTTGTGAACTCAACATCTTCAGGGCGAATACCGAATGTAACCTGCTTACCAACATAAGGCTTAAGAACCTTAGCCTGAGCTGGAGTTACTTCGATTTTGAATGTACCTTCATTAACGAAAATCTTATCTCCCTGAGCTTCAACCTTAGTGTTGATGAAGTTCATTGGAGGGGAACCGATGAAGCCTGCAACAAACTTGTTGTCTGGGTTGTTGTAGAGTTCGAGTGGTCCACCAATCTGCTGGATAACACCAAGCTTCATAACAACGATCTTATCAGCCATTGTGAGTGCTTCAACCTGGTCGTGTGTTACATAGATCATTGTAGCCTTGAGGCGGTGGTGGAGACCTGAAATCTCAGCTCTCATCTGTACTCTGAGCTTAGCATCGAGGTTTGAGAGAGGTTCATCGAAAAGGAATACCTTAGGCTGTCTTACGATTGCACGTCCTACTGCAACACGCTGTCTCTGACCACCAGAGAGAGCCTTTGGCTTTCTTTCAAGAAGCTGTTCAATGTCGAGAATCTTTGCTGCTTCTCTAACACGTCTGTCAATTTCTTCTTTGTCAAATTTTCTAATCTTAAGACCGAATGCCATGTTATCATATACGGTCATGTGAGGATAGAGTGCATAGTTCTGGAATACCATTGCAATATCTCTATCTTTTGGTGGTACATCGTTAACGACTTTGCCGTCGATTGTAAGTGTACCAGATGAGATGTCTTCAAGACCTGCAACCATTCTGAGTGTTGTTGACTTACCACAACCAGAAGGTCCAACGAGAACAACGAACTCTCTGTCCTCGATGTCGATGTTAACGTTGTCTACTGCCTTAACGCCTCCATCGTAGATCTTGCAGATATTTTCAAGTTTTACTGTAGCCATATCTGCTCCTTTGTTTTGATAATTCAATCTTAAAGGATAAAAAGTGCAAAATAAAGAAATTTTAATTTTTTTATCCTCTTTTTTTCGCGAAAACTGGGTAAAAATTGATGTTTTGCTGACTAAATAAACTAAATTAGTCAATAAACTATTTTTTTACTTGAAATCCTAATTAAAAGATGGTTTAGTTAATTTATGCCAAAGACCTATACTAAAGAAGAAAAAGATAATATTAGACAGATATTACTAGAGGAAGCAGAGATAGCTTTAGCCCATAGCGGTATTGAAAGTATAACTGTTGATAGCTTAGTAGAAGCTGCTTCGATTCCTAAGGGGAGTTTTTATCTTTTTTATTCATCTAAAGAAGAATTATTTTTAGATGTAGTTTCCACTTTTCGTAAGGATAGTGAGGAAAAAACACTTTCTCTATTAGCCGAGCTTGATGAAAACCACATCGTAACAAGCTTAACTGAAGTATTTACTTTTTTGACTAATGAAATTATTAAAAAAGGAATTTTTAGAATTGTTGATGAAAAGCAACAGGCAATAATTAGAAAAAAGGTGGGAAAGAAGAGAGTTGAAGAAGTCCTAAATGATTTATTTAGCTATTTTAAGGAGCTTTTTTCTTACTTTGCAATTGATGACAAGGATGACTTAGAAGGCTTTTATTCAGCTTATTTACTACTTTTATACTCCTTTTTGCATAAAGACAAAATAAAAGACCTCGAAGCTAGTACAAGGCTAATACTTAGAGGTCTAATACTTCAATTAGTAGGAGAGTGATTAGTTATTTTCTATCTCTTCACTCTCATCTTGTTTATCTTTCTTTGAAATGATAGCTTCAATAATTCTCTTATCTTCTACACGGGTTACTGTGATATCTAAGCCATTAACAGATACATTGAATTGCTTTCCATCCTCTGGAATAGTGTGTAAGCATGAGAAAATCATGCCACCAACAGTATCGTAATCACGATCATCAGGAATATTAATATCAAGCTCATCATTTAAATCATCAATAGAAAGTGTTCCTTGAACTTTCCATTTATTTTCATCAATCTTTTCAATCTCAGGTGATTCAGCTTTATCATATTCATCGTAGATATTACCAACAATTTCTTCAAGGAGGTCTTCTAAAGTAACAATACCTCTTGTTTCACCATATTCATCGATAACAATAGAAATATGGATTTTGTTTTTTTGCATATCGGAAAAGAGCTGGTCTGCTTTAATTGTCTCAGGAACAAAGTATGGCTTTCTAAGCATATCTTTGACGCTTTTTCCATTTGTATCATTAAGATTAATTAAGAACTCTCTAGAATTTAATATACCAATAATATTATTAATATCATCTTTATAAACTGGGAAACGTGAATTACCAGTTTCTTTGATAATCTTTAAAATATCTTCTTCACTATCTTCTATACTAATAGCATTAACATCACTAACTCTAGTCATTATTTCAGATATAGTAATATCGTTAAATTCAAAGATATTTTGAATCATTTCCTGCTCATCCTCTTCGATTGAGCCTGATTCACCACCAACATCAACCATCAGCCTAATATCATCTTCTGAAACGTTATCATCTTCAGCTTCTGTTTTAAGGTTTAATAGCTTTAGGATAAAATTAGTAGTGCCACTAATTAATACAATTATTGGTTTAAAGATAATTGATATTGTAGAAATAATTCCACAGCATGCTTTTGCAACTTCGTATGACTTTTGCTGTGCAATTCTCTTAGGTATTAACTCACCAAATACAATAGTAACGAAGGTAAGTATTAAGGTAATAATAATTACCGAAATACTATTTAATACACTATAACTAATATTTACTCCAATCTTGATAAACCAATTTGCTAAAGGCTCGGAGAGAGAATCAGCAGCAAAAGCTGCACCTAAGAATCCTGAAAGTGAAATTCCGACTTGGATAGTTGATAAAAATCCGGCAGGGTTTTCTGCAAACTTTAAAAGCTTGGTTGCGTTTTTATCGCCATCTTCTGATAATTTACGCAGTTTTGTTGTATTTAATGAAATAACTGCTATTTCCATTGATGCAAAGAATGCATTAAACGCGATTAATATTGCTTGTATTAATAATTGTTTGGGTACAGAGACCATCTTAACTTAATAACTCCTTATAAAAAAATTTGTTTAGAAAAAATTTTTTCTCAGAGGAGCAAACATTTAAATTTCATCCTTCTACTGTGAGGATCATCTAAAGAATCATTACAATCTTTAGGTAAAGGGCTTTCGTCCACTATAATTCCTTTGCACTTTGTGTGCGACAATATATTGTCTTTAATAATATTAACACTATTTATACTCGTCAAGGGATAGAAGAGTACATATAATGCACAAAAAATAAATAATGCCTAATAAAATATAGTTTATATCAAAAGGGTATAACTACAAAAATCTCTTTAAAAACATAAAACACCCTGCAAGATTTAACAGGGTGTTTAAAAGATAATCTATTATTCTGTGTAAACTAGATAGCACTTTGCCTCAGCACTATCACTTGTGAACGTAAGCTCAGTAGGAATTTTTTCATATCTTACAATACTAAAACTCATAGGACCAAGCTCGACATCCATTTCTGATTTTGTTACATCAATTGTATAGCTAGAATCCTCTTCAATTTGAGTTGCTTCGTTAAATATTTTCTTAACATCATAAAGTTCAGGGAACTTCATCTCTCTTTTTATGCCGTTAATCTCATTAGTTCCTAGTGCTTCAGCAATTACTTCAAGCATGAAATCTTCATATACTTCATTAAATGGTTTCTTTAGTTCTCTTTCAACTGCTTCAAGTGTATCGGTATCTTGACGCATGAGATTTACGATAACTTCCATTCCACCATAGTCAGCATATTTTTCCTCAATATATGACCAGAACATACATCCAACTCCATAGTTAGCTACGTTTTCTTCCTTACTTCTAGGGTGATATGAGTCACTTGATGAGAACATATTCTGGATATATACATGTTCCTCTTTGTAAGCACCATCTTTTTGATCAAAAAGTCCATTTTGCTTTAAACTGATGTAATCTGCAAGTCCTTCTTCAAGGAAGTGGGCCAAATCAACTGTTTGAGTGTAGGCATCATTATATTTTCTATCAACTTGAAGATAATGTGTGTACTCATGAGCAAATGTTTTAAGGAATGATTCTGCAGCAACCTTTGCACCAGATTTCTCATAATCCCTTCTTATCGATGAAAGGTTCATGTAGAATGCTGCATAACCATTTCTTGAGGAACTTGTATTATAGAGTGCAGATGAAAAATATCCAAGCATTCCTTCGTCTTTAAAATCATAGATTGCAATTGTAAATAATTTATGTTTCTCTTTATTGTCATCCTTCATTGTAAAGAGATACTTTTCATTAGGTTTTGTTTTCAATAATGCTTGTTCATTATCAAGATAATCATTTGGCATTAAAGATTCATCTCCACTGTAATAAAGAACATTAAGAATTTCATTAACCATCTTAAGGTCATCTTCTGTAGCTTCTTGGTCTATAAGGTATAATAGACCATTATCATAATCTCGTCCTGAAATAATATAATCATTATCAATATCAATGATATCCATCATGTCTCTTTGTTCTGGATTATCTCCATGGTAGACATACATACCATTCCAGGTAATAACACCTTTTTCATTTTGTGTTGGCTTTGAAATATTAATTGCAGAAGTTGCTCTAGATAAGCTTCTTGATTCAGACCAATCAAGATTGTTAGTTACTGTTGCATTTGATTTAAAGGAATCACCTTCATATTCTTCAGATGTTGAATAGCCTGACATGAAATTGGTAACAACTGAGTAAAGGACTCCACTATCCTTATTAATTGTTACCGTTTCACCATTTTCAATATTGGTTGGATTTACTCTTATCTCTTTTGCTCCATTTTGGAAAACTAAAAGTGTCTGTCCATACCCATTTTCAGAGTATGATGAAATATTGATAACTGTTTTAAGGTCATCAGGAGATACAGGTTTTTCACTTTTACCAAAAGGATAGATATCGATATCACCACTTTCTTTTACATATGAAGTTTGGTAGGACCCGTCAGAATTTATATTCATTATTCTATAAATAAATTTAGTGTCATCAGTATCTTTAAATGAAAGTGTTAGATGTTTATTATAGTTTTCATCTTTGAACAAAGTGTTAATGATACTACCTTCGTATAGAACTTCTGCTTCATTTAATGATTCTTCAGACCATTTAATCTTATCTTTATCAATAGAAAGCTGTGTATCATCAATTCTTGGAAGTATGAAAGTTTCACTTTCAATTATTAGATTTTCATAATCTAGCATTGAAAACCAAAGTATAGGTGCTGCAATCTTAAGTTCACCGTTTTCTATTGTAAATACTTTTATAGAATCTAAGTCTCCAACTTTGATAGTATCATCTTCTTGATAAGTTTTTTCTCCAAGTTTAATTGAAGAAACTTTGCTTTCAATTTTACCTGCTGTAACAAGATAATCTGAAGGCACAACACCATTTGATGCAATATTACTCATAGTAGTCTTTGTATCTGAAAGCAGAGTATCACTAATAGTAAAAAGATTAGATGAGTACCCGCATGCTGTACATTTTCCATTTTTTATTGTGTGGTACTCGCTTTGGATTTCATTGCATCCTTCGATTATACAGCGCCTAACATGTATTGTTTTCCCATCATCAGTCCATTTGGAATATTCGTGGTTCAAAAGTACATCGATAATAACATCTGATTTAACTGTGTATTCATCTCCTGCTGAATAAGTTTTGTTTGAGATTGTGAGTGTATAATCATGGTTATTTATCTTTGTGTTAGGAAACGTAATCACGGTTCCATCTTTTACTTCCGTAGGAATTTCAGATAGAGAATATCCTCCTGTAATTATTATTTTCCTAATCGTTGCTTGAGGCTCTGATGGTGAGTTATTACAGGATAAAAATGTTATAAGCAGCATGATTATTAATACTGCAAATAAACTTTTTCTTTTCATGTATATCTCCTCTCATTACAAATAAATTAATAATTTTCTTTTTTTGAAAAAGAAATAAAGCTGGATATTTATCCATGCTAGATTTTCTTATCAAATATATAATAGGAGAAAAAACAAGACAATAATACATTTACATAAAGTAGCAAGAAAGCTTTCGTCCCTTTAGGGCGGATGATGAATTGCAGTTTTATTTATAATACAGATAGTTGCAGCATAGACAGTTAAGCTGAACAGTTGATATAATTCATTCATGACAGACGACGAACGTTTAGCAAAGAACAATACTATAAGAGAAACACTTAAGGAGACTAAGCTACGCCATGCATCCATGCGTCCATTCGTCGTTGAACTCAAGCTTGATTTAAAGTGTCTGAACAAAACAGAAAGAGAAAAACTCAAATCATATTTCACGGAGTGCAGGTGGCTTGCCAACTACCTGATTGGTCTTGATAGCGATGCGTTCAGGACGTTCAAGACTACTATCCGTGATATACCATCTCTTGATAAAGATAAGAATATTATTAACAGACACCTGGAAATGCCTGCAAAACTAATACAGACAGTGTATTCATCACTTAAAGCTGATAAAGCTTCTCTTAATGCCAAATATCATAAAACAGGAAAACCCCTGGGAGAACTGAAGTTCAGAAGTGAATACAATTCAATTGAACTTAACCAATATGGCAACACACATAAAATCTGCTATATGGATGAGGGTAACTCCAGTGGAAAGTATCGTAACACTGTTCATATTGCAGGCATCAGACGACCGATACGTGTATCTGGTATG
>NZ_JAXEGN010000058.1:0-5551 GCF_034103065.1 Bullifex sp.
CATCTAAATGCTGGGCTTGCTCGAATGGGAAATTTAATTAGAACAGATTATAAACAGTATTTTGTACTTGATGAAAAAGATAATGAATACTGGCTTTCATATAATGAAAATCTTTTAAAGTAAAGAGTTCGTTAAATAATAATTTTTTGATTCCCCTTTATTTTTTACTATATTGCTGCATATTTATTAGATACAAAATTATATTTGCTTTTACTCCTTAGTAATGAAGGAGTTGATTAAACCTAATTATTTTTGTGATAGATTTTTGGTAAATGCAATTTTGAAATTATAATGAGAATGGGTTCTAATTCCCCCTAGAGTTTTTATCAGTCTTTTTGATTGTAGATATAAAAATCAGCAGGCTTTTACACCTGCTGAATATTTTTTTCTTTGATTTATCACTCAGCCTTTGCAGCTTTTGCTTCAGCAATAACTTCATCTGCGAGTCTACCCTGTAGAGTTTCATAGTGGCTGAACTCAAGCTCGAAGGAACCTGTTCCACTTGTCATACTCTTAAGGTCGATAGCATATGTTCTAAGCTCTGCCATTGGTACCTCTGCCTGTACTGCAACAAGGTGTCCCTTTTCTTCCTGACCAAGTACTCTACCGCGCTTAGCAGAGAGGTCTGAAAGGATTGAACCAAGATATTCATTTTCGATGAATACTTCAAGCTTCATGATAGGCTCTAAGAGTACACAGCCAGCCTTAGAGAGAGCAATTTCCATAGCTCCCTTAGCAGCAAGCTTAAATGCCATTTCTGAAGAGTCTACTGGGTGCTCCTTACCATCGATAAGTGTGATACCGATATCAACTAGTGGATATCCTGCTAAGTAACCTTCACTCATTGATTCCTGAATACCCTTTTCGATACCTGGAACATAACCCTTAGAGATTGCTCCACCCTTAATAGCATTAGTAAACTGATAGTAAGAGCCTCTTTCGATTGGTTCAATTTCAATAAGTACACGACCAAACTGTCCGTGACCACCAGACTGCTTCTTGTGTGAGTATTCAGCAATACCACTCTTACGTGTAATAGTTTCACGATAAGCGATACGAGGAGTTTGAGTATTAATCTTAATCTTCTGCTTCTCTTGAACCTTTTCAAGGATCATAGAGATTTGAAGCTCACCCATACCACCGATTACAGTTTCCTTAGTTTCAGGATTCATCTTAATCTGGAATGTTAAATCCTCTTCAGCAATCTTGTAGAGAGCTTCATTCATCTTATCAGCACTCTTCTTATCCTCTGTACTTACAGCAAGCTGGAATACTGGCTGAGGAAGTCTAACTGGTCTAAATACATAGTTAACATCTGGACCAGAGAGGAGAGAACAGTTAGTAGAGGTAATGTTACTCTTAGCAATAATACCGATATCACCTGCCTCTAAAGCATCTACTTCGATAAGTTTCTTACCAAGAGCTCTGTATAGCTTACCTGGTTTTTCTTTCTTTTTTAAATCTGGGTTGTAAAGATCTGTTTCAGGAGTAATCTTTCCTGCAACAACCTTGATAAAGCTAAGCTTACCACTGAACTGGTCAATAGTAGTTTTGAAGCAGTATGCAGCAACAGGACCATTTGGATCAATTGGAGTTGTATGCTCGATACCTTGTTCATCAATTCTGAAATCAAAACCATCAAGTGGGTTAGGGAAGTTATTTCTGATGAAGTTAAGAAGGGAAGTAATACCTGCACCTTTATCTGTAGCACCACAGAATACTGGAACAACACGATTATCCTTTAAGCCTTCTCTAAGACCACGTCTAATTTCATCACTTGTTAATGTTCCTTCTTCAAAGAACTTTTCAATTAAATCATCAGCACCTTCTGCTGCATTCTCAATTAAGCGATTTCTAAAGTCTTCAACAACTGCTGCGTATTTTTCAGGAATTGGAATAGCTTTTTCTTTTCCTCCTGGTACAAATTCATATGCTTGGTTTTCAATAAGGTTAATTACACCCTTGAATTCCTCTGCTTCACCAAGTGCCATTACAACAGGAACAAAGTGTGACTGGAATTCACTTTCGAGTGAATCGATTACATGTCTATAGCTAGCACGCTCTTTATCCATCTTATTGATGAATACAGCACGTGGTTTATTTCTTGAATCAAGTCTTCTCCATAATTTGATTGTTTCAATCTGAGCACCAATACGGCCATCAACAACCATGAGTGCAGCTTCACATGAACGGAATGCACAAATTGCTTCACCAATAAAATCTGCTGTACCCGGAGTATCAATAATATTTATTGTTTTACCTTCCCATGTGAATGAGTTAAGGGAAGCATGTACTGATATTTTTCTTGCTATTTCTTCTTCGGTGTAGTCTGATGTGGTTTTACCACTTTCTACTGTTTCAGGTTTAGACAGGACGTTCGCATAGAAAAGCATTTGCTCAACTAAGTTAGTTTTTCCTGTCCCATTATGGCCTACAAGCGCCACATTTCTGAGGTCTTTTGATTGAACGCTCATAATTTCCTCCTTTTGAAAAAAATGCGTCTAATAAAAATGTTAAAGCCCAAAATATCGAATGTAAAGGAAAATAAATAAAAAATAGAAGTTGAATAACAATAAATATTCCTAATTGCATAAAAAAATAAATAGATATATAATTATTAACAGTAATAATTACTATTAAGGAGATAATAAATGTCTAATCATCTTCCTCTTTCAGTACGTGTTGCTATTGATAGTGACAACATCAGCATCAAAAGGGATGAGAGTAAATGCATCAAATGTGGTGCTTGTAAAGATGTATGTACCCAATATATAGGAGTACATGGTACATATGATTTAGCTAAAACAGGTGATAGAGCAATTTGTATAAATTGTGGGCAATGTGCAAATGTATGTCCTACAGGAAGCATTAGTGAAGTATATGAATATCAGGAAGTAAAAAGGGCAATAAAAAATCCTGATAAATGCGTAATTGTTAGTACATCACCATCTGTTAGAGTTGCACTTGGTGAAGAGTTTAATCTTCCAGCTGGTAGCTTTACTGAAGCAAAGATGATTACTCTTTTAAGAAAACTTGGTGCTGATTATGTACTAGATACTAACTTTGCTGCAGACTTAACAATTGTTGAGGAAGCAAGTGAATTAATAGAGAGAATTAAGGAAAATAAGAATCTTCCACAATTTTCTTCCTGTTGTCCTGCATGGGTAAAATTTGTTGAAACCTACTTTCCTGAAATGATACCTAATATTTCAAGTGCAAAAAGTCCAATTAGTATGCAAGGTCCTACTATTAAGACTTATTTTGCAAAGAAAAGGAATATTGATCCTGAGAAAATTGTTAATGTTGCACTAACTCCATGTACAGCCAAAAAGTTTGAAATTAGAAGAAGTGAATTTAATAGTGCTGGTAAGTATTTAAATAAGCCTGAATTAAGAGACATGGATTATGTTGTTACTACTAGGGAACTAGCTATTTGGGCAAAGGAAGAGGGAATAGACTTTAATAGCTTAGAAGATGGAAAGTACGATACCTTAATGGGAGAAGCTTCTGGCTCTGGTGTAATCTTTGGCAATACTGGTGGTGTAATGGAGGCAGCTTTAAGAACTGCATATTATTATCTTACAGGAGAAAATCCAAAAAAGGATATTTTATCAACATTAGAAAGTGTTAGGGGTAGTGAGGGAATTAGAACAGCTACTGTTAAGATTAATGATTTATCTATTAATGTCGCAGTTATCTATGGTACTGAAAACGCTAGAAAATTTATTAACGATTTGAAAAATGGTGATAAGGTTTATCATTTTGTCGAGGTAATGACTTGTCCTAATGGATGTATTGGTGGTGGTGGACAGCCTAAAAATTTGGAGGATGCAGAAACAGCAAGACGAAAAAGAGTTGAATCTCTCTATAAGCGTGATAAAGATATGGCTAATAAGCTTAGTCATGAAAATGAAGAGATAAAACTACTTTATAAGGAGTTTTATAAAAAACCATTAAGTGAGATAGCAGAGCGTATGTTACATACCTCTTACATCGATAGATCAAAAGATTTAAATCAAGGAGTTAAGAAAATGGCAAAATTTAAGTGTAAAGTTTGTGGTTATGTTTATGAAGGTGATGAATTACCAAAAGATTTTAAATGTCCAATTTGTAAACAACCTGCTTCTTCATTTGAAAAGCTTGAAGAGGTAAAAGCTTCAGAATCAAATCCATATGCTGGTACTAAGACAGAAAAGAACTTATTAGAAGCTTTTGCTGGTGAAAGCCAGGCAAGAAACAAGTATACATATTTTTCTGAAGTAGCAAAGAGAGAAGGATATGAGGAGCTTGCTGAAATCTTCTTAAAGACAGCTAGAAACGAGCAGGAACATGCTAGAATCTGGTTCCAAGAGCTTGGCCATATTGGTTCATCTGCTGAAAACCTTTTAGCAGCTGCAGAGGGTGAAAACTATGAGTGGACAGATATGTATGATAGAATGGCAAAGGATGCAGAAGAAGAAGGTTTTACTGAGCTTGCTGCACGTTTTAGAGCTGTTGGTGCAATTGAAAAACGTCACGAAGAGCGCTATAGAAAGTTATTAAACGATGTTAAGAATAACCAAGTATTTGAAAAGGGTAGCTTAACAATTTGGGAATGCAGAGTTTGTGGTCATATCTGTGTTGGCTTAAAGGCTCCAGAAGTATGTCCTGTTTGTAAATACTCTCAGTCATATTTCGAAGTAAATAAAATCTGATTTAATCAAACATTTTTTTTGTTCCCTATCTAATAATACCCAAGATAGGGAATTTTTTTTTCGGGTAAGTTTATCAATAGTTTTGAGTAAATAGTATTAGGCATAGTTTTACTCTATCAGCAAGCATTATTAACAACTTATTGATTATTACATCCCAATTCCTAATACGTATTGTCCATTTTTGAAATGTTGTTGATCGTCAGATAAATGATTTTAAAGATAGAATCATCATGTAGATAGCTATTTTATATAGAAATAATCTAGTCAAAATAATCAAAAAAAATGAAGATAGATAACCAATAATATGACTATTTTATACCCAGCTCCTTTAAAAGAAGCTGAGTATAAAGTTTTAAGATTAAAAGTTTAGTCCTAATTCTTTAGCAATAGATGTAAACTCTTCTTTAGATAAACCAGAGTTAGCAATTGCACAGGAGGGTGTTATATTGCCACTATTAACAAGATTAATTAGTGTTTTTACAGTACCTTCATTGATGCCATCTGCTTTGCCAATTTTGATGCCATCCTCTTTTCCAATTTTAATGCCATCAGCTTTTCCAATTCTAAGGCCCTCATCATAGGATTTTGCTGCATACTCTCTAATTGCTTCACAAACCTTATCTTCACCTTTTTGTGTTGTCTTATAATACATCGCACACTCCTTAATCACTTCGTCTTTCATTTCACTTAAATCATAAGAAATTAAACTTTGCATCAGATTATTTAAATCTTCTCGACCTTTATTTTCTGCATTTACATAAATGATATTATTACCATCTTTTAATGGCAAGTTTATTTCTTTTTCTTTCCTTATAAACTCATATAATTGTTTTCCAAGCCCAAAGATATCCTTTTCC
>NZ_JAXEGN010000059.1:0-2575 GCF_034103065.1 Bullifex sp.
ATTGGTTCTATTTGGGATAGTGGAAATAAAAGTAATTTACCAACTATTATTAGTTATGTACGTCCAAGTCGTTATACAAAAGAGTTTATGGATAGTCATGAGTATTTTACTCTATCCCATTTTTCTGATAAGTATCATAAAGCACTTGGATATCTTGGAAGTCATTCTGGACGTGATGGTAATAAGGTTAAAGAAGTAGGTTTAACTCCTGTATTTGACTATGGCACAACATATTTTGCAGAAGCTGATTTAGTTTTCATTTGTAGAAAAATCTATACACAAGAGATAATTGAAAAAGGGTTTATTGAAAAAGAAATGGTAGAGAAAGTCTATCCAAAGAAAGATTTTCACACTATGTATGTTGGTGAAATTGTAAAGATACTAATTGCTGAGTAAAATTGATTTTGGGATTAAAATAATAAGATTTTATTGACCCCTGAAGACTAAATACGTGTTCTGATTCGAAACAGTAGTCATCCCTTCTCCATGTCGTTCTTACGTCGTGGAGGTTTTTCATCCATGGACTTAGTGTTGAAGGAGGTGACTGATATGTCTAGTTATGAAACTTTTAGTTTAGTAATCTCAGCAATTTGAAGTGAACCCAAAATACGGGACCAGAAATAATTTTGCATCAGCTGTTTTTTGTAATTCAATTGCAACATGTAGTTTAGCTTCACTTAAATCCTTTCCTTGTTGTAGTATTCAATATATTCATCGATTGCTTCGTATAGCTGCTTCATGGTCAGAATTCAGGTTGAAGTAATCTGCTTGAATTGTACTCAATTTAGCAGCTCGTATTACTTTTTTGATATACAAGAGTAATTAAAAGATATTTCTACCTTTCATAAGTAGCTAGTTTATAAGTTGTTTTAAGATACTCAATAAGTCTAATATGTTCTTCAAGAGCCTTTTCCTCCATGTAAGATTTTACCAATTACAAGAAAGTATTTTCTTACATGTTAAGGAAATTCTCTATTTCGAGACCAAGAGGATTCGAACCTCCGACCCTCAGTTCCGCAAACTGATGCTCTATCCAGCTGAGCTATGGTCTCATGTGCTATATATCAAGCGCTAATCATTATTAAATAAAAATAAGAAAAATGCAATAGGGTTAAAGTCCTATATTACATAGATTTTTCAGCAAGACGTTTGAATGCTTCAAAAGTCTCTTCCGAAATAACATGTTCCATCCTGCATGCATCTGCATCTGCAATTTCCTTAGGAACACCAATAGAAGTAAGCCATTGAGAGACTTTAACATGTCTGTCATAAATCTTTGTAGCGAGTGTTTCACCTTTATCTGTTAGATATATTCTTCCTGTTTCATCCATTGTAATATATCCAGATTCTTTTAAGTTTTTCATGGCTACACTAACTGATGGCTTTGAAAAATTCATTTCACGAACGATGTCTATAGAACGTACAATTTCTTTGCGTTCTCTAATCATTAAAATAGTTTCTAGATAGTTTTCTGCAGATTCCTGAATTTTCATTTTTACACCTTAAGAACTAAGGTAAAACGTTATTGTATAAAAATCAATCTAAAGTATTGACTAATATGGTTAGTTGTTGCTAACTTATATTTAGTTAGTTAAGGCTAACTGGAGAAAGACATGATGCCATTAACATTTGCACAGAGTGGAGAATTACATGTAATTAAACATGTGGGTGGGCCTGAAAAGACTAGAAAATTTTTAGCAAATCTTGGATTTGTTTCAGGTAGTGATATTGTTGTTATCAGTAAGAATGCAAGTAATTTAATTGTAAATATTAAAGATTGTAGAGTCGCTATCTCAGGTGAGATGGCTAATAAAATTATGGTTTGAAAGGAGTTATAAATGACAACACTAAATGATATTAAGGTTGGATTTACTTGTAAAGTTGTTCGTCTAACTGGTTCTTGTGTTATTAAGCGAAGAATCATGGATATGGGTATCACAAAGGGTACTGAAATAACAGTTCGTAAAATTGCACCACTTGGAGACCCAATGGAATTAACTGTCAGAGGGTATGAATTATCAATTCGTAAAGAAGATGCTAAGTTAATCGAGGTGGAATAAAAATTTTTAACGATAAGGTTAGTGTAGACTAACCAAAGGTGGAAATAATGGAAATAAGAATTGCATTAGCAGGAAACCCAAATAGTGGTAAGACTACACTATTTAATGCTCTCACAGGCTCTAATCAATATGTTGGAAACTGGCCAGGTGTAACAGTAGAAAAGAAGGAAGGAAAATTAAAGAATTATGATAATGTTAAAGTTATTGACCTTCCTGGTATTTACTCTCTTTCTCCTTATACATTAGAGGAAGTTGTTGCTCGTGATTACCTTGTAGAAGAAAGACCAAATGTAATTTTGAATATTGTTGATGGTTCTAATCTAGAAAGAAATCTCTATTTGACAACTCAACTTGTTGAGTTAGGCATTCCTGTTGTTTTAGTGGTAAACATGATGGATGTAGTAAAAAAGAATGGAGATAAAATTAATACTTCAGAACTTGAAAGAGAGTTAGGAGTTAAAGTTTGTGAAATATCTGCATTGAAAAATCTTGGGGTCTTGGAGGCTGCTCAGGCT
>NZ_JAXEGN010000060.1:0-5416 GCF_034103065.1 Bullifex sp.
AAATCAATTCGCTATTATGCTTCTTCAAATGCTTTAGAGTTATTTGACAGCAATGATGATGCTTATGTTATGGCAAACTGTAAGGTAAGTGATGGCGTTGATATTCAAAATGCATACTCTATTAAAGAAGGTTTAATTGATGATGTTAATCTTACTGATGGTGTTGATAAAGCAATATCACAGCTATCACCAAAGAAGATTAATTCAGGAACATATAATGTTGTGTTTAATCAAGATTGCATGCAGCAAATACTCGATACCTTCTTTTCAGTTTTCACTGGAAAGAGTAGTTACTATGGTTTAACACGCTATAAAGATAGAGAAGGAGAGAAGGTTGCTTCTGAAAAAGTAACAATAATTGATGATCCTCTTTATCCTGAATATAGAGTGCGTTCAACTTTTGATGGTGATGGATATCCTTGTGAAAAGAAAAGAGTAATAGAAAATGGAGTATTAAATACACTCTTATATAACCTTGAATATGGTACAAAGTGTAATAAAAAATCTACAGGAAATGGATTTAGAAGTGCAATAAATGGATCAGCTGGAATCACTAGCTACTCTTTCTATATAAAACCAGGTGAAAACACATTAGAAGATTTATTTAAATCATCTGAGGGTGGTATTTACATTACTCAAATGAAAGGTTTTCATGCAGGCGCAAACTCTATTAGTGGTGATTTCTCTATTGAAAGTGCCGGTTTTATTATTAAAGATGGTAAGGCAGAAGAAGCAATTAATGAATTTACCGTTAGTGGAAACTTTTATTCATTACTTGAAAATGTATTACTTGTTGCAAATGATTTAGAGTTTGATGTAACACTTTCTTCTCAGAGAATGGGTTCTCCATCTGTTTTAGTAAAGGATTTATCTATTTCAGGAAAATAATATGAAGATTTTTATTTTATTGTTATTAATCATTCTTTCTTCTTGTAATACTACAAAAGAAATTAACAATTCTAATTTTGTTATGATTGCTAATCCTTTTGTCGATTGTGCATCTCTAAAGGAAGCTGAGGAACTAGCTAGTTTTTCAATTTCACTTCCAAAGGAACTAAATAATAAGGACTTAATTTATCGTGTATTAAATACAGGCGATAAAATGATAGAAATTATTCAGTTATCTGATAATGAAAAAATAACAATAAGGAAATCAAAAAGCACTGAAGATATTAGTGGTGTTTATAAAAGTTTTGATGTAGTAAAGAAAATTATTGTTGATGATAAAGAAGTATTAATCAAAGGGGAAAAGGATATTTTTGAAGTAGCTGTGTGGATTAATAATGGTTTTTCTTATTCAATCTCAAGTAATGATGGATTTCCTCTAAATGAGCTTCAGGCATTAATAAAGCAAATAAAATAGGCAAAAAGTTTGTTTTTTGTTTGAACAATCTTATATAAAATAAAAAGTTATGAAGAATATGTGAATTATTTTAATTTGTATACATTTTTATTAAATTGTATCTAGACAATATTAAATAAATTTATTATATCGAGATTATCAAAGAAAAGGAAAGTGTCATAAGAGTTTAAATCTTATAGCGCGCAAAAGATTTGAACTACTCGTTTTGACTTATAGCATTTTGCTATAAAAATAATTATAGGAGAAAAACTATGGGAAAAACACTTTTAGATATTCTCGTTAATGCAGGAGAAGCTTATCTATCAATGGTTGGTAGTAAGTATGATAGCTATCCTTATTCTTATGAAACACATAAGCATGAGTTTGATGATAATACTCCTTCTTCTACTAATAGAGATGCAAGCTAAGAATTAAAAATTAAATAGAGGTAATAAAATGGGATTCTAGAATTAATAGTTTTAGAATCCTGTTTTATATTTCGACTTTATTGAGAAGTTTCACATTAAGATTTGAACGTGCTTGAAGAATTTTAAATATGAGTAGGTATTATTAATAAAAGGAATCTTTACTTTAAACTAACATCCACAGGTTGTATTCAACTAATGGGGGCAAAACATACAGAGGACAAAAGAAAAGGTTTAATTCTTTATGATGATATTATCGATTAATAATTCTAATATTTATGTAAAGCTTTGGTAATAACAATAAGATTTATAACCTTATGAGTTGATATCTTACCTCTAGTTACCAAAAACTAAATTATACCTGCTAATATTCTGCTTTTTGAAAGAAAATTGAATAATAGTAATTACTTTTTGATAATGTTTAACATTAGATTTTGTCTAGAAACTGTACTATAATGGAACTGATTTATTAAACTACAAAATAATTAGAAATGATTCATGGAGAATTATTTCTTTTTTAATCATAACTGTAAAAAATTTGGAGGCCAACTTCAATGAAGCTTTGTAAATATCTTGCCTATTCGGTTTGTGTTCTGCTGGTGTTTACCGCCTGCGTTACTCCTGCAAAATCAATACAATCAACTTTCGTAAATGAGTCTGTAGTGCAAAACTTTAGCGAGACTACATCACAAAAAGAAAGAGAAGATGTAGTACAAAATGATTTAGAGCAGATGAGTGTCCATGCACCTATGACAATGGAGCTTAAGTCAATGCTGGATGTAGATCCAGAGCTGATGGCTTTAATGGTAAAATCTCTAAATGCAGCCGCTCAGATAAATCCTGACCTAGATACCAACCCCGCACAGTCTATTGATCAGTTATACAGTTTTTTAGACTGGGCAGCCTTCTGTATGCCTTGGAATGTTTTGAAAGATGGAAAATATCCTTCACTCTATGATCACATCGACCAATCTGTTGATTATTTCTGGTTTTTGGTTGACCAGCCATTGGAAGAGCTAGAGGAACTGGGCTACTACTATCCTTCTCTGCAATATCACGAGCCTATTTCTAGTTGGTGCAAGACCTATGCTGAAAGCTGGGGTAGCTATCTTTCTAAACCTGAAAGCTGGTCAGAGGAATATCTGAATATTTTCCAGCATGACGACAGCTTCGGATTGAATAACGGATGGTATGAGGATCCAAGCAATTGGAATTCTTTCAATGATTTCTTTGCCCGCAGATTGTCTGAACCTTCTGTACGTCCTATCGCAGAGTGCGCACTTGTTGCTCCTGCCGATTCAAAGCCTCAAGGTGTATGGCAGATAGATGAGAACGGCGATTTGGTTCAGCATGAAGGTGTAGCTATCAAATCCGCTAATTTTACTTCGATTAGTCAGTTAATCGGCGAGGATAGTGCATATGCGGATTCTTTCGCAAACGGTACTCTTACCCATACCTTCCTTGATGTAAATGATTACCATCGTTACCATTTTCCTATAGACGGAACTATACTAGAAGTTCGCAAGATTCCAGGCACAAATGCTGCAGGCGGAGTGACTGTGTGGGATAACGATTCAAAACGCTATGTGCTGGAAGATACTATTCCTGGATGGCAGATGATTGAGACTCGTGACTGCGTGATTTTGGACACTGAATACGGCCTAGTCGCTATTCTTCCTATAGGGATGTCTCAAATATGCTCCTGCAACTGGGAAGACACTGTGAAAGTAGGCGCCAAAGTAAAACGCGGTGATCCAATGGGATATTTCTTGTTTGGCGGAAGCGATATAGTAATGATCTTCCAAGATAAGGTGGATTTCAAACTGTTGGTAAATGAAGACAAAAAGGGTGGACTTCAGCATGTCCTAATGGGTGAGGCCTATGCAGATCTTACTTTGTCATCAGCAAAGTAGTCATATTACAAAGTCTGTTTCAGCCATGCAAGAAACCCCTTATGAACTAAATCTTTCTGAGTTCACACCCAAACTTTTTAACTGACGTTGTTGTACTGGTGCTCATTTTACAAAATAATGAAACAAATGCGTAACCAGAATTAAAAATCGTGAAATAGGAAAGAGTAGAATCATATCTTTACATTTTGAAAAACATAATATATTCTCCTTTTTAGGATATTAAGCGGGAATCTTCTGTAATTTAATTGCCGAGATGAAAGAGCAAAATACCATTTGATAAAATGGATATATATGATAAATTATGACTAAATATGAAGCCAATTAAGACTCCATATGTAGTAAAAGCCGTTTAAAAAGCGGTAGCGGTGTCATGGATGCACCCGTGGCTAAACTCCACGATGCTTTGGCAATTCACTTGCCGAGTAATTCACTTGCCGGTGTAGCTCAGGGGTAGAGCACTTCCCTCGTAATGAAGTGGTCATGGGTTCGATTCCCATCTTCGGCTATACCTATCTTTTTGTAATTTTTGTCGATTTACAAATTAAGATGAAATAGGACACTGTTTTTATTCAATTTTCTGTATATTCCTTAATGAAGAAAGAACCTAAATTTACACTTTAGTATATTTTTATTATACTTACATGAAAAATACAGGAGGAACTCAATGGACGATAAAGAACGTGGTCTAGTTATTCCAGGAAGACCAATCTCTGAAGAGATGATTTTATCAATACCAGTGAGATATGTTCCTGAGCCATCAGTTGTGGTTGGTGAAACTGTTTGTGAAAATGTAGCTAATTTTATTAATGAAATGATTCCTATAGAGTTAATGGATTACTATTTCGATGCAGTTAATAACTTAGCTGGTGAAGAAGACTATGTCTTCGAGGATGAATTATGATAGTACTGGGTATTGAAACTAGCTGTGATGAATGTTCTGCAGCAGTAGTAAAAGATGGAAGAGAAATTTTAAGCAATGTTATTGCAACTCAAATTGAGCTTCATAAGCCTTATCAAGGAGTTGTTCCTGAATTAGCTTCAAGATTGCATACAGAATGGATTAGCCAAGTTGTTAAAGCCGCTGTTATGCAAGCAGGTTTGGAAAATAAAGATTTAGATGCAGTTGCTGTTACAAATAGACCAGGTTTACTTGGGTCATTATTAGTAGGTGTTAATTTTGCAAAAGGTTTTGCTGCTAGTTTAGGAATTCCTATTTTAGGTGTAGATCATATTAGAGCTCACTTATATGCATCTCAAATTGAAAATCCATTAGAATATCCATATCTAGGTGTCCTTGTTTCAGGTGGACATACAGTTATTTGTAAAGTAAATGGGTATGATGATGTAGATGTACTTGGAACTACAATTGATGATGCAATTGGTGAAGCCTTTGATAAGGTAGCTAAGTTTTATGATTTAGGATATCCAGGAGGTGTTGTAATAGACAGACTCTCAAAGAGTGGGGATTCTATGGCATTTTTATTTCCTGGTCCAACTTTAGATAGGGGAGAGCATCCTTATGATATGAGCTATTCAGGCTTAAAAACAGGTGTAATTAACCAACTTGATAAGTTCAGAAATGGGGAAGCAGAAGCAACAAAAGAAAATATTGCAGCTTCATTTCAGAGGGCTGCGGTAGGTATATTGATGAAAAGAGTTAAAGCAGCACTTAAAGATACTAGCCTCAAAAGAGTGTCTGCAAATGGTAATATTGCCGCTAATTCTTTACTTAGAAA
>NZ_JAXEGN010000061.1:0-14544 GCF_034103065.1 Bullifex sp.
ATTTCCATTTAATATGGACACCTATGCAGATAAATATACTTTAGATGAAACACTAAAATTTATTTCATCCTATAGCTATGATAAGCCACTTTGTATGGTTGTTGATTTAATAAATCCTCATAACATATGTGGCTTTGTAGGAAAGAATAAGGGTCCTCATGAGCCATTTAGTGGCACCCTTCCTCCTCTTCCGGAGAACTATGAGTTTGATGATA
This sequence comes from Bullifex sp., assembly GCF_034103065.1. Taxonomy (NCBI): domain Bacteria; kingdom Pseudomonadati; phylum Spirochaetota; class Spirochaetia; order Spirochaetales; family Spirochaetaceae; genus Bullifex; species Bullifex sp. The sequence goes on from NZ_JAXEGN010000061.1 coordinate 216, forward strand.
TAGAAAATAGATCAACTCCTGTAAAGTATCTTTGTTGTTCTCATGTAAGACAATCTCAAACAGTTGGCTGGAGTGATGATAACTTTAGAGAGTATATTGCAGCATATAACTACTATTTATCTGTTGCTGATCGTTACATCGGTTCTATTATTGATTCTTTAGAACATACCCCAATTAAAGATGATATCACTTATATTCTACTTTCAGATCATGGTGATAACATGGCTTCTCGTGGATCTGTAACAAAACAAGTTACACTTTATGAAGAAGTTACAAGAGTACCTTTTATATTCTCTGGTTCCCTTGTTAAGAGTAGGGGAATTGCAAAGGGCATTTGCTCTACATTAGATCTTTTCCCAACATTACTTTCTCTTGCTGATATTAAAAGACCTGAAGGTCTTGATGGTGTTGATATTTCTCAAATAGTAACTAAAGGAACTCTTCCTGAGAGAGAATATGTTACATCAGAATGGTTTACTGAGTGGGGCTATACGATTTCACCAGGAAGGATGATTAGAAGGGGTAATGTTAAATATATTCGCTATTTAGAAGATAATGGTGAAGAGCTATATCTATTAGACAAAGATCCATTTGAAAAGAAAAATGTTGCTAAAGAAAATGAAAAACTTTTAGCTGAAATGAGAGCTCTTCTTGATAGCTACATTAAAACTACAGATGATCCTTTTTACTCTCTTACAGTAAAAGCAGATAAAAAGTGGAGAAGTCATAAATGCGGTTATCAGAACCACAAAGGGATTACCGCCCCTGAAGATAAATAAAGATAGAATTAATAATTAAGAGAATGTATGATTAATTACTAAGGAGTTTTTGATGGAAATAGCTATTAAAAGAGAAGATAATATTATTGCTTCAAAAAGTGGTGAAGTAGAAGTTTATTTAGTTTTTAACCAAGAGTTTGAAGCAGGAGATGCAATTGTATTAAAAAATCTTGAGAAAGGTCACTATCTTATTGATTTAGGACTTGGAAGAGCAATTATCTATTCAAATGGAAAGGATTTTATTTTCCCTATCCCTTTTAATGAAAAAAAGGACTGCTACGACCAAAGAGTTTTTACTGGAAATATTCATTATATGTATATGCGTAAAGCATACGACTTTGAATATCAATATAGAAATGTAGCTTATAACCCATATGATGGTCATACAAATGATTCTATCTTCCCTCATTCAAAGGCAAATATTGAGACAAGAGGTGAGAGTGTATTTGCATCTCGTAATGCTTTTGATGGTGTTGTTGCTTCATCGTCTCATGGAAAATGGCCATTTGAAAGCTGGGGAATTAATAGAGATCCAAATGCAGAACTATATCTAGAATTTGGTAATGAAATGATAATTGATAGAATAATTATGTACACTCGTGCTGATTTTCCTCACGATGCTTGGTGGGATCGCTGTACAATAAAATTCTCTGATGGCTCAGAGCTTGTTTTTGAGCTAGAGAAGAAGGATGGAAGACAGGAATTCGTATTCTCTCCTAAAATCGTTTCTTCCCTTACTATTTGTAACCTAATTAAGAGTGATGATCCTTCTCCATTCCCAGCACTGATTCAAGCAGAGGTTTATGGAAAAGAACGAGTTTGGAAATAATTAGTTTTTGCTTCAGCTATATGCTGGAGCTTTTTTTTTACTTTTGTAAAAAAAATGAATAAATAATTTGTATTTACAAAATAGTGACTTTATAATACAAACATCGAATATTATTCGGAGGTCAGAATGAAAAAACTATTAACTATTTTAGTAGCTGTCGCTCTTTTAATCTCTCCTGTATTTGCACAGGGTGCTGCAGAAAAGGATGACACTGTAACTCTTACTTTTGTAGAAGTAATGACATCTCCTGAAAGAACACTTGTTCTTAATGATGCAATTGCTGCTTTTGAAGCAGAAAACCCAAATATTAAGATTGATCTTGTATCTCCTCCATATGAACAGGCTGAGACAAAGCTTGCTTCAATGCTTCAGGCTGGACAGGATGTTGATATTTGTGAAATTAGAGATAACTCAGTTGCAACATTAATTAATGCAGGTCTTCTTGCTGATATCGGTTCTCAGGTTGATTCTTGGGGTGCAAAGGATCAGTTAGTAGAAGCTGCTCTTCTTGCTGGTGCTTCAATGGGTGATACAACATATTTCATTCCTCAGTACCTCTATATTAAAGGTCTCATGGTTAGAACAGATATCTTAAAGGAAAAGGGTATTGCTCTTCCAAAGACACTTGATGAATTCTATGCAGCATGTGCAGCAGTTGCAGATCCAGCTAAGGGACAGTACTCACTTGCTATCAGAGGTAAAGGTACACCTTGTAAGACTACTGATATCATGATGCTTCCTGAAGTTGCAAACATCAATGAAGATAACCTTTACTTCACAAAGGATGGTACATTCTACCTCAATACTGAGGGTGGTAAGAAAGCTATGAATGACTACCTCAACCTCTTCAAGAATAGCAGTCCTTCAGATGCAGTTAACTGGGGTTATGCAGAACAGATTAACGGCTTTATCTCAGGTACAACTCCATTCTTATTCCAGGATCCAGATGCAGTAGGTTCTGTTAAGGATGCTCTTGATGAATCACAGTACACAGTAATCCCTGTTCCAACAGGTGCTTCAGGAAAGAGATATCTTGACTATGGTTTTGCAGGTCTTGCAGTTGCAGAGAACTCAAAGCACAAAGAAGAAGCTTTCAAGTTTATCCAGTACATGGTAAGCGCAGAAGTAAATGCTAGAATTTGTGAATTCTATGGTGCTCTCCCAGTAAATAAGGGTGCTTATGAAATTTCAGATATGTTCAGCATGGGTATCTATAAAGCATGGTCAGATGCAATCAGTGGCGAAGATACAGTATTTGTTAAGTTCCCACTTAGCGATCCACGCTTCACAGAGTATGGTACTGTTCACATGAACGCTATGCAGAACATGCTCCTTGGTAAGGCTTCTGTTGATGATACTATCAAGATCCTCAGCGATTTCTGGACCAAGTAATTTTTTCCTTAATAAGAATTAATGGTCAGGGCTGCGAGTTTGCGGCCCTGTATTCGTAATTGGAGGAGGAAAAAGTGAAAGATAATAAATGGTATGCTGTAATGATGATCCCAGCCCTGCTATTTATTGGGCTACTTATCTATTTCCCGCTCGCTAAGGGCGTACAAATGGCCTTTCAAAACTATAATTTGTTCAACCTAAAGGACATACATTATATAGGCCTTGAAAACTTTAAGAATGTAATAAAAAGTACAAACATTAACTTTTTACAAGTATTATGGAATACAGTACTTTGGGTATTCTTCTCCCTAGTATTTCAATTCTTACTTGGTTTTTTACTTGCTATGATGCTTCGTAAGCCATTCCCAGGAAGAAGTGTATATTGTGGCTTTGTATTCTATACATGGGCACTTTGTGGATTTGCTATCGGTCTTATTTGGTCATGGCTATTTAATGGACAGTTTGGTGTAATTAACGATTTACTTATGAAGGCTGGTATTATTAAGAGTAATATTGGTTGGCTCTCAGAACCTAAATGGGCTATGGTAAGTGTTGTTATTACAAATGTATGGTATGGTGTTCCATATTTTGGAATTATGCTTCTTGCTGCCCTTCAATCTGTTCCAAAAGAACTCTATGAAGCTGCAACAATTGATGGATGTGGAAGTGTTCAACAGCTATTTTCTGTTACAATCCCATACATAAAGCCAACTATTGTATCTACTGTTTTATTAAGAACAATGTGGATAATGAACTTCCCTGATATCATCTATGCAATGACTCAAGGAGGTCCTGTTAACTCAACAAATATCCTCGCTACAAGTATGGTTACTAAGGTATTTACAGAGTATGACTATGGTCAAGGTTCTGCTATTGGCGTAATTATCATGGTATTCCTATTAACTTACTCAATAATCTATCTAAAGGTTATGAAGAAATCGGAGGATGACTTATGATAAGTGCAAAAAAAGCTAAAAGAATTGCAGGAACAACTGCTAGAGTAATTATTCTTGCTGCCTTTTTATTAGTTGCAGTTCTCCCTTTGTTTTGGATTTTCATTACAAGCTTAAAGGGTGCAAAGGAGCTATATGCTATTCCTTTGATTTATTGGCCAAGTAATCCTTCCTTTGATGCATATAAGAAGCTTTTTACCTATTCAAATTTTGGTAGATACTTCTTTAACTCATTTAAAGTTACAATAATTGCATCATGTGGAGCTATGGTAATATCAATTCTATCAGGATTTGCTCTCTCAAGAATGAGAGCTATCAAAGCAAAAGGCTTTTTGGAAGTTTTGATGTACTTTACTCAAACAATTCCATCCTTCATGTTGATGGTCCCACTCTTTACAATGTTTTCAAAGTTAAAGTTAGTAGATAACCATGGAACTTTAATCTTTGTTTACATCGGCACTGTTGTAGCATTCTGTACAATTATGAGCCGAAGCTTCTTTGACAGAATTCCTGTAAGCTTGGAGGAAGCTGCCAAGATTGATGGATGTAACATGATACAGTCAATTGTACATGTAGTACTTCCAACAACACTTCCTGGTATTGCAGCAATCTTCTGCTTTGCCTTCATTAACATTTGGAATGAACTATTTTTATCTGTAATGCTTATTAACAAAGCAACTAAATATACAGTACCTGTAGCACTTAACTCATTTATTTCTAAGGCTGGTGTTAGCTGGGACTTAATGAGTGCTGGTATTGTAGTCGCACTTTTACCTACAATGATCGTATTTGGTATTGGACAAAAATACATCGTTGCAGGACTTACTGATGGTGGTGTAAAGGGTTAAAAAATGCCAAAAGAGATTTCAGATATTCTTTTACATATGGGAGAGCATGATCTCCCATTTGGGGCTGTTAGTCCTCCAATATTTCAAACATCAATCTTTAGTTTCCCATCCTTTGATGCCTTTCAGGAGGCATTATCAGATGAACCTTCTCACTATATTTACACAAGAGGTAACAACCCTACTGTAAACCTTTGTGAGGAGAAGCTTGCAGCTCTAGAACACGGTGCAAGAGCTAAACTTGTTACCTCTGGTGTTGCTGCAATTAGCTTAGCAATCTTTAGTTGCTTGAAGGGAAATGACCATATAATTATGGTTGAAGACTCCTATGATTGGGCACATTATATCGCTGGAACCTATTTAAGTCGCTATGGCGTTGAATGTACTTTTGTAGATGGAAGAGATATTAAAAACTTTGAAAATGCAATAAGACCAAACACTAGAGTTATTTATCTTGAAAGTCCTACCTCATTTACTTTTAGACTTCAGAATCTAGAAGCTGTTTCTGCTTTAGCTAAAAAACATGGTATTAAGACAATTATTGATAACACTTGGGCTACTCCAATTTTCCAAAATCCTCTAGATTATGGAATCGATTTTGTAGTTCATTCTGCTTCAAAATATATTGGAGGAAACTCCGATATTCTTGGTGGTGTTATTGTTGGTAAAAGTGAAGAGGATATGGTTCATTTATTTGAAACAGAGTTCCAAGCTCTTGGGCCTGTTCCAGATCCTATGATGGCATGGCTAATTTTAAGAAATCTAAGAACTCTACATGTACGACTTCCTATTCACTATCAAAATGCTTTAAAGGTTGCCAAATTCTTAGAGGGTAGAGATGAGGTTGAGTCTGTTTTATATCCTATGCTTGATTCCTATGAACAAAAGGAGCTTGCAAGAAAGCAGCTTAGAGGAGGAAGTGGACTATTCTCATTTAGACTAAAAACCCGAGAAGTAGAAGCCGTTAGAAGGTTTACTGATAGCCTTTATTACTTTAAGAAGGCTGTTAGCTGGGGTGGCTATGAAAGTTTAGTATTCCCAGCTGCAACACACTATAAGAAGGGTGAAGCAGTGCCTGATGATAAAGTAAGTTTAGTAAGGGTACATATAGGTCTTGAAGATCCTGATGTATTAATTGCTGATTTAGAAAAAGCATTAAAAACACTTTAAGTCTTTGCTCCGCGCTCTGCGGAGCATTATTTGAAAATGGAGAAATAGATGTTATATACAAAAGCAATAAAACGTATTGATATTTCAATTAATGAATTAAATAGAAGAAAACTTACAGAAATTGATAGTTCCTTTAAGTGGGTTACTGCAGATAAAAAGGAAGCTTTGAATGAAAACTTCAATTTAGATGATGTTTCTTTTAAAGAGGTAGAAGCTTTCCCTCACTTTTGGGCTCATCCTTGGATTAATACTTTATTTAAAAGCCAAATTAAATATAAGAAGGAAGCTAATACTGAGTACTATTTAAATCTTTCTACTGAAACAGATACTTTTGTTTATATTGATTCTAAGCCTCAGGGAGCAATTAACCCATTCCATCCACTTTTTGATATTACTCCATTTTCTGATAATTTTGATATCCTGCTTGAAGCATGGGGTGGCCACTTATTCCCTGGATACCATCCTAGTGAAGGGGGTAGAGTATTAACAGCTGGTGCAATGAGAAAGAAAAGCTATCCTTTAACCTTTTCAAAGCCAGTGCTACTAAAGAAGAATCCTAATACTTGGAGCCTTTATTTCGATTGTGTGGTTTTAAGAGGCTTATTAGCTACATTAGATGAAAAATCTCTTTTATATCAAAGTGTTTTATCTAATATGCATAAGGCATTAATTACTCTTGATTTTTCATCAAGTGATGAATGTTTAGATGAAATGGCTAAGAAGGCTAAAGAAATGCTTAGGCCAACATTAGAATCTCACAATGGAACTATCTGTCCAACAATTCTTTCAATAGGAAATGCTCACTTAGACCATGCATGGCTTTGGCCAATAAATGAAACAGAGAGAAAGGCTGCTAGAACTCTTTCTCAAATGATGAAGTATCTAGAAAAATATCCTGAATTTAAGTTTACTTTTACTCAACCAGTTCAAATGAAAGCTGTTAAAGACCGCTATCCATCGATATTTGAAAAACTAAAGGAAGCTGAAAAAGGTGGAAGGTTTGAGGTCCAAGGTATTAGCTGGGTTGAGCCTGATTGCATGCTCCCTTCGGGAGAATCCTTTGTAAGACAATTCATTTTTGGTAGAAAGCTAATTAGAGAGCTATTTGGCTCTGTAAAGGGTAATGTATTTTGGGTTCCTGATTCATTTGGTTACAATGCACAGCTTCCTCAAATATTGAAGAAATCGGGGATTGATTATTTTGTTACTAGTAAAATTGGTTGGAATGATACAAATGCTTTCCCTTATGATTTATTTATGTGGGAGGGCTTGGACGGAACCAAAATACCTTCTCATATGATTGTTGATGCATATGAAGGCAAAAATGAACCTGAACAGATAATGCATGTTTACAACAAAATTAGGCATAAGGATATTCAAGATACACTGCTTAGAAGTATTGGAGAAGGTGATGGCGGTGGTGGTACTATGCTTGAGGATATTGAGAACCTTGAGAGAATGCATGACCTTCAAGGACTTCCTAAAAATAGCTGGGTAACACTTCAAAGTGCCATGGAAAGGATTTTTGCATCAACAGATAACCTTCCAACATATAAGGGTGAATTATATCTTGAATTACATAGAGGAACTTATACTGTACAAGCAGAGGTAAAGAAGTGTAATAGGATGCTTGAAAGAGCTTTAGAAGAGGTAGATATCTTAATTTCAGAAGCTTTTGTTAAGGAAGGTTTAAGTGAACGTGTTAAGTCAGCACTTAACCTTGTATCGGATGCGTGGAAAATTCTTTTAACTAACCAATTCCATGATATCCTTCCTGGTTCGTGTATCAAAGAGGCAATGGATGAGGCTGTAGAGAGTTATAAAAACGCATTACAAATGGTTTCAAAAGTAAAAGAGAAATTAAATGCTTCCTCTCTTTCAAGTGATTTCCACTTTGCTTATAAAAAAGAAAAGCTAGCAGGAAAGGTTTTCATAAAGGATGGTGCTATCATTGCTCCTTGGGGAAAACTAATTCCAGATGGAATGGGAGGTTTTTCATCTGTAGTAGTAAATTCAAGAGAGCTTGTTAAGAGTGGAAAGTCATTTAATACAATTACTTTCTCTCCTGATGAAACAGTAAATTGGGACGCTTGGGATATGGAGTCTGATATGATTCCTCTCAGAAAGAGAATTAGTGGTATTAATAGTGTATCAATCGAAGAAGCTGGTGATGATGTTTTAATTAAAGTTAATGCTGAGTTATCAAATACATCAAAGCTCGAGCAAAGAATAATTGTTAGAGCTTCGGATGCTAAAATTGATTTCTACACAGTAGTTGATTGGAACGAAAAACATAAGATATTGAGAGCTGAATTTGATAGCGTGATTAATTCTCCATATGCAAACTTTGCAGTTCCTTTTGGTTACATTAGTCGTAGTACTGGTGATAGTACAACAGTTGAAAGAGCTCAATTTGAGGTGCCTGCTGGAAGGTTTGTGCACCTTGGCGATACTCAAAACTCACTTATCATGACTAGTGATAGTAAATATGGCTATAGAGTTAAAAATGGAGAAGCTAGTATTTCTCTATTACGTAGTCCAAAGGCTCCAGACCCAAGTGCTGATATCGGGCACCATGAATTTAGTTATTCCTGTTACTTTGCAAATGGTGGTGCAGAAGGCCTTCGTAGTGCAATACGTGCAGGATATGATTGTGATGGGCAGTATATGCCATCTCTTCCTTTTAGCTGGAGGTGTGAGCGTGGTAGTGTTATCCTCGATAGCGTGAAGGTAAGTGAAGATCGTGATGGTATCATTTTAAGATTCTATGAAGCAGAGGGTAGCCAAGGCTTAATAACAATTTGTTATGATAATAGAGTTAAAGAGGTATATGACTCTGATTTAATTGAAGAGCACTTTACAAAGTTTGAAGGGCAAGAAATTAGCTTCTCACCCTTCATGATTAAAACACTTAAATTAACTCTTAACCTCTAAGTGGGGCAATTAGCTGAGGAGTTCCACCTTCTAGGCGGGACTCTTCGGCTGCTAATGCTACAAGATGGCTTTCAACACTTACTTCAAGAGTAGTAACTGTATTATTAACCTCTCCACCTTCAAGAAGTGAAACAAATTCTTCAATAAGCATTTGGTCTCCACCACCATGTCCAGCAAAGTCTTTTTCTTCTCTTCCAAGGTCAATTATTTCACTTTCCTTACCAAACTCGGTAATCTTAATGATATTGTCATGCATATCACCTTGGATATCCCCAAGAGTACCCATTACTTTAATAGTTCTTCCACCGATACTTGTGAAAGCAGACATAGTTAGAGTAACTGTTGCACCACTTTCCATTTCCATTGCAACAATTTGGTTATCTACAACATCGTTATCACAGTGGAAAACGCAACGTCCATAAGGACCTTTTTCAATAGCAGCTCTTATTGTCTCTTCTGTAGGATTTTCCGATAGTACATCAACAGGCCATTCAACATTACCATGTAATACACCAGTATCTTTATTAGTTAGATAAATTTTTTCTGCATCATATGGACAATGAGCTTTAGCCTTACAACCATCAAGGCATCTTAATGCAGCACCCTCAGGAGCACATTCAGCTTTAAAGTAGCTTAATGAACCATAGGATGAAACACTTTTACACTTTGAACCACAAAGCCAAATTAAATAGTCTAAATCATGACAGCATTTAGCCAAAATCATTGGACTAGTTTCATCCTTTCTCCTCCAATTTCCTCTAACAAAGGAGTGAGCTTGGTGCCAATAGCGAACATTCTCTAATGCCTGTACTGTGGCAACTTTACCAATTCTACCACTATCAATAGCTTTCTTAATTGTTTGGAAGAATGGGGTATATCTAAGAACATGGCAAACTAATACTTTTCTACCTGTTTCCTTACTTTTTTTAACAAGAGATTTTAGTTCGTTTAAATCTGGGCTAACAGGTTTTTCAAGTAAGATGTCATATCCTTTATCAAGAGCCATTAGAGCATGTCTAACATGATCTCTATCCTGTGTACAGATTAAAACTGCATCAGCAAGCTTTTCCTTTGAGAGCATTTCTTCTACAGATGAGAAAACATTTTCACTTTTTACATTATGTTCTTTCTGAGCAATTTCACAACGTGTTTTATCAAAGTCTGCAATAGCAACTACCTGTGCTCTATCTTTCATATCAAGTAAAATTGCACCATAAGCAGTTCTGCCTCTTGAACCTAGACCTGCAATAGCAATAGTTATTTTATCTTTCATTTATTCCTCCAGATAATTGATTATAATACTCAAAAAAATGTAAAAGCAATGGAGAAATAATGTTAAATAAACTATCATATAGATATGGACGAAAAAGTATTATCTCAATTTCCTATTGCACTTCCATTAAGGGATGTAAAGGCATTAACAAATGGTATCATCAATACAACAGATTTGATTACTGATTCAAATGGAGAAAGGTATATATTCCAAAGAATTAATACCAATATCTTTAGTAATACTGAAGGTATGATGAAGAATATTGATATTGTTACAACTCATATTAGAGAAAAGGCAGCTAAAGCAGGTAAGGATCCTGAGAGAGCGACTCTCCATTTTCTACCTTCTTCAAATGGTACTCTTCTATACAAAAATGAGAATGGAGCATATAGAGTTTCTAAGTTTATTGCTAATACTATTTCCTTTGAAGGAAAGGCTACTCCTAAATCTCTTGAGATGGCAGGATTAAGTTTTGGTTCTTTTATTAGAGATCTTTCTGATTTAGATGCTTCTTTACTTACAGAAACTCTTCCTAACTTCCACAATACTCCAATGCGCATTGAACACTTTATGCAGACTGTAAAGGCTGATCCTGTAAATAGAGTAAGTAGTGCAAAAGAAGATGTTGATTATCTTGTAAGCTTAATTGAAGAAGCATCGAAGCTTTCAAAAATTAAATTACCTTTACGTGTTACTCACAACGATACAAAGACTAGTAACGTACTTGTTGATAAAGATACACTTGAGCCACTTGCTGTTATCGACCTTGATACAGTAATGCCAGGCTTACTTTGTCATGATTTTGCAGACTCAATTCGTTACTCTGCAAACTATGTTGCAGAGGATGAAAAAGAGTACTCCGGTGCAGGTCTTGATTTAGAGATGTATAAAGCATATGCAAAGGGCTTTATCCCTGCTGTAAGTTCAATTATTACCGATGAAGAAATTGATACTCTTGTTCAAGGTGTTATTACAATTGTCTATGAGCAGGCGATAAGATTCTTGGACGATTATCTTTCTGGTGATGTTTACTACCATACTCAATATCCTGAGCATAATTTGATACGTACTCGTACTCAAATTGGGCTCTTAAAAGATATGATTAAGAAAAGAAGTGAAATGGAAGAAATCGCTAGAGACCCTAAATTATATAAATAATAATTCTTTATTAAGGCATGGGTTTTCCCCATGTCTTCATTTTTTTGTGAGGAAAAATTGAATAGAACATTTTTAATAAAGCCATCATCAGGAAATTGCAATATGCGTTGTACCTACTGCTTTTATAAGGATGAAATAGAAAATAGAAGTGTTAAGAATTATGGCTTTATGACTCTAGATACGGCGAAATGTCTAATTGATAAAGCATTAGAAAACGAAAAGGATAATGTTAATTTCTCATTTCAAGGAGGAGAGCCAACTCTTTCTGGCCTCGATTTCTTTAAAGCTTTTACTGAATATGCTAAAGCAAAAGGGGGACATAGAGTTACATTCTCACTTCAAACTAATGGGTATATCATAGATCGTGAATGGGCTAAATTCTTCCATGATAATAACTATTTAATTGGTCTTTCGATGGATGGAAATAAGAAAATCCATGATATATATAGACTTGGTCCTGATAATAAAGGAACCTTTGTTAAGACCTTTAGAGCTGCATCATTTTTAAATGCAGAGCATGTTGAATTTAATATATTAACAACAGTGAATAAGACTGTTGCAGAAAATATTGGTTTAATTTTTGATTTCTTTAAGAAAAATGATTTTAAATATCTTCAATTTATCCCATGCCTTGATGAAATTAGTGGAGTAAAAAATGATTACTCCCTCGATGCAGAAACTTATGCAAAGGCACTAAAAATTTTATTTGATAGATATTTTGATTCCTGGAGAAAAGGTGAATATGTATCTATAAGGTACTTTGATAATTTAGTTACTATGCTCCTTGGTTACCCTCCAGAAGCTTGTGGTATGAGGGGAGTGTGTGGAAATTACTATGTTATCGAAGGAGATGGCTCTGTATTTCCTTGTGACTTTTATGTCCTTGATGATTACAAGCTTGGAAATATCACTAATGATAGTTTAGAAGAATTAGATAAAAAAAGAGTTGAAATAGGGTTTATTGAGAAATCAAAGAAGGTAGAAGAGGAATGTAAGAAGTGTAAATTCTTTTCTCTTTGTCGTGGTGGGTGTCGACGTGATAGAGAGGACTTTAATAAAAAAGAACTTTCATTAACATACCTTTGCCCAGCATATAAAGAGTTTTTTAACTATGCAATAGATCGTTTAATCTATATGGCTGAGACAGAGAAGAGAGTAAGGAGTGACAGATGAAAAAAGTAATAATTATTTTAACAATTCTAATTTTATTTATTTCGTGTAGTACTACTAAAAATGATAGTCGAACTACACTTGCGCTAGTAGCATATGGTGATAATGATGGTACAACCGCTGTATATGCAGTAGGAAAGGGACCTTTTATCCCATTAGAAGAGGTAAAGGAGGATCTTGTATTTGAAGTTGATGAAATGGAAAACACATCTCCAAGTGAAGCCTTAGATGATATTGAAGAATATAATGCAGAGAATTATTGCTTAGTTAATGTTGATAATTCTTTAACCACTCCTCGTCATATAGGTGATAATTGGGATCATATTTCAGTTTATGACTCAAGTTCTCCTTCAAAGTTTGTAGATGCTAAATGTATCTTAGAAACAGAACATGTTTATTACTATTTAGATAATAGATATTCGGTAGATTTAGCAGAGATTAAAGAGCTTGCTGCTTTATTTGAACCTGAATACGACGAGATTAGAAGTTTTTTTGGAAAAGAAGCTGATGTTGATAACAATGGAAAAATTATTTTCTTAATTACAGATATTTATGAAATGGGCTATTACTATATGCTTGACCAATACTCAAAGGAAGGATTACTTAATTCTGGAATTGAGTATGAATCAAATGAAAGTGATATGCTTTATATTAATATAGATATTTTTGATCCTAATTCTGATTATACTTTTGATGATGCAATTGCAACAATTTGTCATGAATTCTCCCACATGACTTATTTTAATGAACGATACAAAAATAATCTTGAAGAAGAAGATATGACCTTTATCAGTGAAGGTCTTGCAATGTGGACAGAATATTATGTTGGCTATCCTGCTCATCATAGTGAAAATTACATTGTTCCATTTATTTATGATAGTGAAGAAACTGATATCTTTTGTGAGGATAATTCTATATATGGTTATGGCTTACTCTTTTTCAGATACTTCGAGGAGCGCTTTGGCTTAGATGCAATTAAAAAGTTAGTTTCTTCAGAGTATGTTGGTCTTCAAGCTTTAGAGGATGCTGCAGGCTATAGCTTTGATTTAATTTTTGATGATTTTGCTCAGTCCTTATTAGCTACAGCTGCTTGCTTGGTTGATAATGAATACTACCTTGAAAACTTAAATGACATTGAAAATGGTTTTTGCCTTTCCTTGGACGTTATTTCAGCTTTCTTGGAAGAAGGTAGAGATTATCTAATTGGTTTTGATATTTGTGAAAATGTATATGGTGCATTATATCCATATACTATTTGCTTTATACTTAGTGAAGATTCTGATATAGATTTTGAAAGTAATGGAGCTTTAATGTACTACTCTTGTCTATAGTTTTTCCTATAAATCAAAGTGTAGCTTTACCTAGATAAAGAGACTATAAAATCTCATTTAATCTAGGTAATTTTTTTAGAAAATATTAGTTTGTCGAAAAGCAAGGAATAAAATTGTAGAAATTCTAGGGTTAAAAATGTAGAAAAATACGGAATAAAATCGTAGAAAAACATGGATTTTAGGATATTAAGCGGGAATCCTCGGTAATTCAATTTCCGAGATGAAAGCGCAAAATAGTAATTACTAAAACATATGCATGTGATATAATAAATTATGAAGATAAATCTTGTTCAGTACAGAACTTGCTCATATAGTATAAAATCATTCTTTCTATGTTGAAACCGTAAAAAAAGTACATAGAAAATCAGAGTAATCAGTTTTGAGGTTATATGAAACGAGTTAAGGAAACAAAACTTAAGCTTGAAAAGAAAGAAGCCAATATAGTTGGTCATCTTTGCTACGCAGCATTTAAGCTTTGGAATGTACTTAATTATG
>NZ_JAXEGN010000062.1:0-35928 GCF_034103065.1 Bullifex sp.
CTTTGCATAAAAATATGCAAAGCATTAGATAAAACATTAGATGAATTATTCTGGGTAGATGAGGATTAACCTCATCTTCTAAGTATATCTTCCCATTGGTTATTCATTTTTTTAATTACATCTTCTTCATCAATAGTTAATAGTTTACCATCTTCTAGAAGTTGTTTACCTTGGCAATAAACACTGTCTATAGCTCTATCAGGCATACTAAAGACTAATGCTGAGAAGATATTATTAAGTGGAGTCATTTCTGCAATATTTTTATTAATTAATACAATATCAGCATCTTTACCAACTTCAAGGGTACCAATAATATCATCAAGACCTAAAGCCTTAGCACCATTAATTGTGGCCATTTCTAATATTTCATAAGGAGTTATTGATGCAGGTTTCATTGTTGAAACTGTAGAAAGCATAGCTGCAAGTCTCATTTCTTTTATCATTGATAAATTATTATTTGATGAAGCACCATCAGTACCTAAAGCTACATTGATACCCATTTTTTTATAGTGGCTTATTGGACAAATTCCTGATGCAAGCTTACAGTTGGATGATGGATTATGAACTACAGATACATTTTTACTCTTTAGTATTTCAAGTTCTTTATCGGAAAAGAATACACCATGCGCAACATATGTAGGTGTATCAAATACACCAATTGAATCAAGGTATTCAGCTGGTCTTAGTCCTGTTTGCTTAATACAATCATCAACTTCCTTTTGTGTTTCTGATAGGTGTGTATTAATATATAAACCATTATCTTTAGAGAATTTTGCAACCTTTTGATATGTTTTCTTTGTACAGGTATAGATAGCATGTGGAGCAGAATGACAAATGATTAAATCATCACCATTTTTCTCTTCTATTATTCTTTTATAGTTATAATTAATTCTTCTATCTGTTTCAGCTTCATCACCAAAGAAGGTAACAGAAATACAACCTCTAACACCTGCTTTCTTAACAGCCTCGATAGTTTTCCACTGTTGGAAATACATATCAGCAAAGGTAGTGGTTCCAGATTTTATCATTTCAGCAAGACCGTTTAATGAACCATAATAAATATCATCTTCATTAAGTTTATCTTCAATTGGAAATATTTCAGCAAGCCATGCTTGTAAATTTTCTTGACTGTCTTTGTAGTTTCTCATCAGTGTCATAGCTAAATGGGTATGAGCATTTACAAAGCTAGGAAGCGCAATAAAAGATGAGCAGTCTTTAATAATATCGGTTTCTCCTTGATAAGAAGGACCAACATAAGCAATTTTTTTGTCCTCAATTAAGATATCACCTTGGAAGAAATATTCTTTTTTAGTCATAGGAATGACTGTAACGTTTTTTAGAAGTGTTTTCATAATATCGATGATATTAAAAAGAAACGCTCCTAGCAAGGCTAGAAGCGTAGTTAAGGGGGATAAAGAAATATTATTTTGCAACAAGATTTCTCTTAATCTTTTTAGTAGTAGTCATATCCATTGGCTTATCAAGGATAGTAATCTTTTCAATCTTTTTATAAATCATTAATGTTGCATTTACTGCTTTTACAGTTGCTTCGATATCAGCTTTGATTTGTTCATCATCAAAACCCTTTTCCTTGTAGTAGTCCTTTGATGGATATATTACTGCTTCAATACATTCACAAGGTACATCCTTCTTCTGCTGGAATCCTCTAACAAGAATCTGCTCAACATTACTATAAGTTTGGAATGCATCCTCAATTTCCTCAGGATAAACATTCTTACCACCTTCAGTAACAATTAAGTTCTTTGCTCTACCTTTAAGGTATACATAGTTTTCACTATCCTTGTAACCAAGGTCACCTGTCTTAAGGTATCCATTTTCATCAAAGAGTTCCTTAGTATGCTCTTCATCTTTATAGTAACCTGGAGTAACATTTGGTCCTTTTACCCTAATTTCACCAATACCTTGGCTATCTGGATCAGCAATGATTAAATCCATCTGATTTAATACACGACCAACTGAATCAAGTTTAAAGTGCTTAATTGGGTTTAATGTTAATACAGGAGATGTCTCTGTTAAACCATAACCCTGTAAGAAGTCTAAGCCAAGTTGCTGATATTGCTTAAATACAGTTGGAGAAAGAGGACCTGCACCACAAATTAAAATTTTTGAGTGGTCAAGACCAAGGTTTGAAAGAATTTTCTTATTAAAGAAACCCTTTAAAGGAGCAACATGGAAGTACTTTTTGAAAAATCCATTAATCCACATTAATAACTTAATTAATCCATATGTGAAAGCACCTTTAGCTTGAACCTTCTTCATGATTCCAGCAAGAAGTTTGTTGTAAAGTAGTGGAATACCCATGAATACTGTTACACCACCTCTTTTAAGATCATTGATCATTAATGAAACAACGATACCATGACCAAATAGACAACTAGCACCATGCATAATTGTTTCAAGAAGAACTGTTGTACAGCAATAGGAGTGGTGGAGTGGAAGTAGGGCATATAAAACGTCATTTTCATCAACGCCCATGCCATCAGCAACTAAGTAAACATCACTAATGATATTTCTATTAGTAAGCATTGCACCCTTTTCATTACCAGTTGTTCCACTTGTGAATAGAATTGAAGCTAAGTCATTTTCACTAATTTTTACGTAGTCAATGATTTTGTCTGCTTTAACATTCATAACTGTCTCAATGTTCTCACAGTTTCCTGTTAAAGTAAGCTTTCCAAGTAATGAGTTATACCAAGCATTGTCAGCAGGGATTTTTGTATGAACATCGCCATCTGTAATAATAAAATTAGCATCAGCAAATTCTGCAAGCTTGAGCATTCTTTCAATTGGGAGCTGAGCATCTATTGGAACAACTACAGCACCTGCATAGTTAATAGCAAAATAAGAAATACCCCACTCAATTGAGTTCTTACCAGTTAATACAACCTTGTCACCCTTTTTAACTCCCTTTGAAGCTAAGTAGGAAGCTACATTCTGAATTCTTTCATGTACTTGAGTATAAGTTAATGCAATTTTTTTTGTTTTTTCAAAGACTGTAAAACAAGGTCTTTCAGGAAATCTTGAGAGGGTAATGTTAAACATTTCAGTGATAGTAGGCCACTCTCCTGTAAAGAATTTTCCTTGGTATGGCTCAAGTTCTTTAATAACTGTGCTCATTTTTTATCCTTCTTAAATAATTAAATATAACTAATGCCCTTATTTTTACAATCTAAGAGCATTTTGTCAATAATATCTTAATTATATGTCTGTAAAGGAAAAAAACAGGTAGTGATTATTCACTATTAGCAATTAAATATCCTTTTATCGTTATTTAAGCAGGTAATATCGTCATAAATGATGTCGGCTCCATGTTTGGCAAGACCTTCTCTATCTTTTGAACCAGTCATAAGACCAACAATGTAACCACAATTACCATTCTTACCAAAATCCATATCACTAGTTGCATCCCCGACAACACAAACTTCTTCAGGCTTTAAATTGAAGGTTGTGCAAAATTGTTTAATTGCTTCTGGATTTGGCTTTTTCTTACAGTTACTTTCCTTTGATCTTAAAAACTCAATATCATCTGTAATTCCCATCATCTTAAAGCAGGCACGAGCACTTTGAGTTGTATCATTAGTCACAACACCAATTTTGATATCATTTTCTGCTATGCGGTCCATTAAGTTTTGTACTGGGGTAAAATCAATGTTTTCAAGTTGTTCTTTTATCATGTCAGCTGGACGAAGCAGAGTCTTTTGCATCATTAAATAAAAAGAAAATGGATTAACTCTATGCTTAATGCAAAAACCTAAAAGCTTGAAAAATGCTCTTACAACCTTATGGTGGTTAAATACAATTCCATCTTTATATATATTATATTCATTATCTATACCAATAATTTGATATAAATGCTCTCTTGCTTCTTTACTGTCTTTGATATTTAAAGAAATAAAAACTGTCCTAATAACATTTTTAATAACAGGAGCCCATACCTGTACATAGTCATATAGGGTTCCATCTTTATCAAAAATAATACCTTTTATCTTGGTCCCTTCCATGGATTCAATAATTACATAAAATCATAGCTTTATGCTATAGTGAAGATAGGAGTATTTTGTGGTATATCATGAAAAAGCTTATGCTAAGGTAAATCTTGGCCTTCGAGTATTAAATAAACGTGATGATGGTTTTCATCCATTAAAGACTATTTTTCATAAAATTGATTTATATGACGAAATTTTAATTAATATTAATGAGTCAAATGAAACTCGAGTTTTAATTACAGGAAATGAAGAATACATAAACGGTGGTGTTGATTTAATGGAAAAGGCAGCACTATTGTTTAGTAGGTTTGCTAATAAAAACTTTGAAATTAAAATTAATATAAAGAAAAATCTTCCATTTCAAGCAGGTCTTGGAGGGGGATCTAGTGATGCTGCTACAGTATTACTTACCTTAAATAAACACTTTAATAATATCCTAAACAATGATGATATTATGGTATTAGGACTATCACTTGGTTCTGATGTGCCATTTTTCTTAACTGGATTTGATGCAGCTTATGGAGAAGGTAGAGGTGAAATATTAAAAGAAGTTGAGAGTGTAAATTATCCTGCTGTAATTTTAAAAAAGAATAGTGATAAGGTATCAACAAAAGAAGCATTTAGACTTTTAGATGAAAGAAAAGAAGTGTGTGATACTTTCCCTTCTTGGCCTTTGGAAATTAATAAGTGGCAAGCTGAGTTAATTAATGATTTTGACATTATTCAAAACATTAGAAAGGAAGATGAGTTTAAATTGTTAGCTAAAAAGGCAAGATACAATACAACTAGTGGTAGTGGAAGCTGTCAATTACTGGTCTTTTCAACAGAAGAGGAGGTAAATGAGTTCTTAAAAGTGCCTTCAAGTTATTTAATGTTAACAACAAAGTTAAAAAGCTCTTTACATAAAAATTAACTTTTGGTATCTTTATCATGTTTTGGGAAGTCGCCAAGTGGTTAAGGCTCTGGTTTTTGGTGCCGGCACCGTAGGTTCGAGTCCTGCCTTCCCAGCTTGAGGCCTGTTTAATTGCAGGCTTCTTTTTTTATCTTGTAAAAAAATATTTTTTTTACTATTATAGCAAAAGTGCTTGAAGCACACGAAAATAATCCATGGTAATTGGTATTTACCAATGAGAGTATAAGGAGAAAAAGATATGAGCGATGTTAAAAGCTTAGAAGCTCGCCTCAGAACTGAAGATTTCGGTTCAGCTGGTTCACGCCGTCTCGTTCGTGCAGGTTTCATTCCTGCAGTCATCTATGGTAAGCAGGAACCTGTTCACATTGTAATCAATGCAAAAGAGTTCATGATGAAGAAACACACATTCAGTGAATCAACTCTTATTTCATTGTTTGTAGATGGAACAGAACACAAGGTATTTGTTAAGACTTATCAGGAAGACCTTTTAAAGGGTATTGTTAAGCACGTTGACTTCTATGAAGTAACATTTGGTGTACTTGTTAAGACTCACGTAAGAGTTGAACTCACAGGAACTCCTAACGGTTGTAAGGCTGGTGGTGTTCTCGAGCAGGTTATCCATGAAGTTGAAATTGAGTGTTTCCCAAGACACCTCCCACAGGCTATTACAGCAGATGTATCTGCTCTTGAGATTAACGAAGGTATCAGAGTATCTGATCTCGTAGTACCTGCTGAAATCAAGGTATTAACAGATGCTAATGCAACTGTTGCAACAGTTAAGGGTGTTAAGGAAGAAGTAGCTCCTGCAGCAGATGATGCAGCAGCAGCAACAACAACTGAAGCAAAATAATGCTTGTAGTATTTGGTCTGGGCAATCCTGGAACTAAATACGAAGGAACTAGACACAATGTAGGAGTGGAAACACTTCTAAAGATGGCAGCGTACTATCAAGTTAGCTTGAAAAGGCGCTGCTTTTCTTCTTTTTCATCAGCAACTATTGGTGATGAGGTAAAGCTAGTTTTTCCTTTAACGTATATGAATGAATCAGGAAAAGTTGTCCCAAAAACAGTTAATGAAGGTGATGAAGTTATAGTTATCTCGGATCAGATGGATTTACCATGTGGTAAAATTAGACTTAAAAAAGGTGGTTCATCTGCAGGACATAACGGATTAAAGAGTATGCTTAGTTTTCTTCCAAATAACTTTACTAGAATGTATATTGGAGTTGGAAGACCTAAAGAGGGAGTGAGTGTACCTGATCATGTACTTTCAAAGTTTAGTGAAGAAGATAGAGCCTTAGTTGATAAAGCTGAAGAGAAAGCTGCATCAATTTTAGAAAGCTTAATTAAGGGTGAAGAGAGCTTTGCCATTCTACAAGGTCAAGCAAATAGCTGGAGTGCAATTTGACAAATCTCTATAGTGTTGTATCAACATATTTATTAGTCCATAATATTGATAAAACTGAAAGACTTTATGTTGCTTTTAGCGGTGGTTCTGATAGCTTAGCACTTCTTTCTGTTCTCTCTAGTATTATGGCAACAAAGCCTATTGCTGTATATGTTGATCACAACATTAGGTCTCGTGAAGAACTTGATAGAGAAATTATCAAAAATAAAGAAAACTGCGATAAACTTGGTGTTAAATTGCTAATTCATACCCTCGAAGAAGGTGAAATTGAAGCACTATGTAAAAAGGAAAAGATTACAGTTGAAGCATCAGCAAGATCATTGAGATACTCTTTTTTTGATAATCTTGATTCCTATGTAGTAACTGCCCACAATAAAGACGATCAAGAGGAATCTGTTTTTATGAAATTATTAACAGGTTCAACTTTTCAATCACTTTCTGCAATAAAAAGTAAAAGAGGAAAGTATCTTAGACCTTTAATTAGTGTAACAAAGGCTGAAATTGAAGCTTATTGCAGAGAAAATAACTTATCTTATTCTTCTGACTCAACTAACTCTGAGCTATTTTGTTTAAGAAATAAAATTAGGCACTTAGTAATGCCAACTTTAAGTAGTGATATTAAAGAGAGTTTATTTAATATTTCTCAAAATGTTGAAGCCTTTTTAAATCGAATTGAGATTATTTCCTTTCAAGACTATGTTCTATACAAAACTATAAATCGTAGTTTACTAATTAATGCACTTCCGCTTCAAAGAGATATTTCATTAATTAATTTACTTTCTCAATTTACTTCAAGAAGAATTACAAAAGGGGAACTTGATAGTTTTTACTTAAATTCAATAACAAAGAGAAGCTTTGAAACAAATGACTACATTGTTACATTCAAAGATGATGTAATTAGGGTTTATCCTCCAAACTTTTATTTTTCTACAAAACTTTCTTTAAATAAAGAATTTATGAATTGTATTTTTTGTAAAAGTGATGGTAAGGACTCATTACTTTTACCAAATGAAGATTTACTTATTCGAGTATCTGAAGAAGGTGATGAGATAGAAACAAAGGATAAAAAAGTAAAGGTAAAAGAATTACTTAGCTCTATGAAAATACCTTATTGCTTTGTTGTATGTTCAAAAAGTGAAATTGTTGGTGTATTTGCTAAGTGTTTTGGGGGTAAAAATAGAATTTCAAGGCGCTTAATTTGTGGTAATTGGCAGCTTTTACCACGTTATGATGTGATTTGTAAAACCTTGCTTGAATGTTGATACATATTTCTTTATATTAAGAATAATATTATTTTTAAAGGTATGATAATGGACGAAAATAAAGATAAAGAACCGATAAACGATCAAAAGCCTAGTGAAAGTGAAAAGGATAAAACTCCTACACAAAACACTGAGGGGGAAGATAAAAATAAGAAAAAAAAGAAAGATAATGTTTACGACCAATATAAATATTGGGGAAGTGAAAAAGGGGATGATGGTAAACTAAAGGGTGGTCCAAAGGGAAAACTTACTTTATTTATCTTCATTGCTCTCATTCTTAGCTTTGGATTTTTATTTTTCAACGAATCAAGGATGGCTAAACCTCAAGAGGTTACCTATACAACTTTCGTAAAGGCTGTTGAAAATGGTAGTGTTTTAAAGGCTGATATAAAGGACGAATCCCAAGTAACATTTACAACCCTAAATGGAACTACTGCTACTTGTAGAATACCTTACTATGATTCAAAGCTTCTTGATTTACTAAAAGAGAATAATGTTGAAGTAGTTGGTTCTGTACAAGGAGTTTCCTTCTTATACATATTCTTACAGCTTTTCCCTTGGTTAATCTTTGGCTTTATTATGTTCAACCTCTACCGCCAAACTGGTGCAGCTGGTGGAAAAGGTATGATGGGTTCTCTTGGTAAGAGTAATGCTCATCAATATAATTCTAAGGATAAAAAGGTTACATTTAATGATGTTGCAGGTCAAAAGGAAAGTAAGTATGAGCTACAGGAAGTTGTAGACTTTCTAAAGAACCCTGAAAGATTTGCAAAAATTGGTGCAAGAATTCCTAAGGGTGTACTTTTAGTAGGTCCTCCTGGAACTGGTAAAACTTTACTTGCGCGTGCTGTTGCTGGTGAAGCAGGTGTAAATTTCTTCCATACCTCTGGTTCTGACTTCGTTGAAATGTTTGTAGGTATGGGTGCTGCACGTGTAAGAGATTTATTTGAAACTGGTAGAAAGAATGCACCATGTATCCTCTTTATTGATGAACTTGATGCAGTTGGTCGTTCACGTGGTAGTGGCCTTGGTGGCGGACACGATGAAAGAGAGCAAACTCTTAACCAGATTCTTGTTGAAATGGATGGATTCTCTTCTGATCCAGGAGTTATCGTAATTGCTGCTACAAACCGTCCTGATGTATTGGACCCTGCACTTCTTCGTCCTGGTCGTTTTGACCGTCAAGTTGTTGTTGACCTTCCAGATGTTCAAGAGAGACTTGATATTTTACGTATCCACTCAAAGAAAGTTAAGTGTGATGACCAAATCGATCTTGAGAGAATTGCAAAAGCAACCCCAGGTTCATCTGGTGCTGATTTAGCAAACCTTGTTAATGAAGCTGCACTCTTTGCCGCAAGAGACAAGAGAGAAACTGTTTCAATGGCTGATTTCGAGAAGGCTCGGGATAAGATTATCTTAGGTGTTGCACGTGAAAGTAGATTTATGACAGCTGATGAGAAGAAGGCAACTGCTTACCATGAAGCAGGCCATACTTTACTTCACTACTACTTAAAGTATACAGATCCTCTCCATAAGGTTACTATTATCCCTCATGGTAGAGCACTTGGTCTTACAATATCACTGCCTGAGAAGGATCAATATACATTAAGAAAGGGGTACCTTTTAGATAGGATTGTAATTTGTATGGGTGGTTATGTTGCTGAAGATATTGTATATGGCGAAACAACTACTGGTACAAGTAACGATATTAAACAAGCAACTGATCTTGCTCATAGAATGGTAACTGAGTGGGGTATGAGTGATCTTGGATTTATTTCTCTAGCAAGTGAAGGTGAACCTCTATTCTTAGGCCGTGAAATTACTCAGAAAAAAGATTTCTCTGATCAAACAGCAACTAGAATTGATGAAGAAGTACAAAAGATTTTATCATCTTGTATGGCTACTTGTCGTGATATCCTTACAACTCATCGTGATCAACTTGATAAGTTAACAGATGAGCTTTGTGAGAAGGAAACTCTTGATGATAGTGAAATTAGAGTACTTCTTGGTTTTGAACCACTAAAAAGTGAAAGTGAGTTAGTTTAAAAAATGGATATTAAACATAAAAGAAATTTCTGTATCATTGCTCATATCGACCATGGTAAGAGTACTCTTGCTGATAGATTTATCGAAAAGGCTCGTCTTGTTACAACAAGAGGGCCTATGGGTACTCAGCTTCTTGATAATATGGATATCGAAAAGGAGAGAGGAATTACCATTAAAAGCCAAGCTGTTACAATTCCTTATACAGCAAAAAATGGTGAAGAGTATGAACTTAATCTTGTAGATACTCCGGGACACGTAGACTTTACCTATGAAGTAAGCCGTGCTATTTCCTCTTGTGAAGGTGCTCTTTTGTTAATTGATGCCTCTCAAGGTGTTGAAGCACAAACTCTAGCAAATCTATATCTTGCCATGGAGCATAACTTGGAAGTTATTCCAGTTATCAACAAAATTGACCTTCCTAGTGCAGATATCCCAGCATGCTTACATCAAATTGACCATGACCTTGGTTTAGATCCTGACATGGCTTGCTATGTTTCTGCAAAGACAGGTGAAGGTGTTGATACTCTTTATGAAGCTATTGTAAATAATATTCCATCACCTGAAGGAAAGGATACAGATCCATTGAAGGCTTTAATCTTTGATAGCCACTATGATCCTTATAGAGGTGTAATAGTTCACTGTCGTCTTTTCTCTGGTACTCTTAAAACTGGTGATGAAATTAAATTTATGCACTCTGATGCTGTGTATAAGGTTGAAGACTGTGGAATTTTCCAGTTACAACTTGTTACTAAGGGTGAATTAAAAGCTGGTGATGTAGGATACTTTATTGCAGGTATTAAGACAATTAGTGATATCAGAGTTGGTGATACTGTAACGGGAATTAAAAATCCAGCAGATAAACCACTAGAAGGCTTTAAGGAAGTTAAGCCTGTAGTCTTTTCGTCAATCTATCCTGTTGATAGTAATGACTATGAAGAGCTACAGGAAGCAATTGAACGCTTAAAGCTTAATGATGCATCACTTGTATATGAAAAGGATAATTCTGCTGCTTTAGGTTTTGGCTTTAGATGTGGATTCTTAGGTATGCTTCACCTTGAAGTAATTCAAGAAAGAATTGAAAGAGAATTTGATCTTTCAATTGTCTTTACTTCTCCATCTGTAAGATACATCGTTCATATGAAGAATGGTGAAACTCTCTACATTGATAACCCACTTGAGTATCCTGAGGTAATGCGAATTGATTACTCAGAAGAGCCTTATATTCAAGCTAATATTATTACACCAACTCAATTCGTTGGTCCTATTATCTCTCTTTGTCTTGAAAAGAGAGGTGTGCAAACTTCAATGAATTATCTTGATGAGAAGAGAGTTGAGCTTGTCTATGAAATGCCACTTGCAGAGGTTCTCTTTGACTTCTATGATCGCTTAAAGAGTATCTCAAGAGGATATGCTTCCTTTGACTATGAAGTCATTGGATATAAGAAGACGGATTTAGTTCGCTTAGATATCTTAGTTAACTCAGAACCAGTTGATGCTCTATCGCAGTTAGTTTTTAAAGATAATGCACAATCTAGAGGTAGAATTGTTTGTGAACGCTTAAAGGATGAAATTCCTAGACAGCAATTTAAGATTGCAATTCAAGGTGCTATTGGAGGAAATATTATTTCTCGTGAGACTATTTCTGCTTACCGAAAGGATGTAACTGCTAAGTGTTATGGTGGTGATATCTCAAGAAAGAGAAAACTCCTTGAAAAGCAGAAGGAAGGTAAGAAGAGAATGAAGATGGTTGGTAATGTTGAAATTCCACAGCAGGCCTTCCTAGCAGTATTAAAAACTAACGAAGATAAACAATAAAATATTTGCCACCATTTGGTGGCAATTGTTTTACTTCAGCTTATCTTGGAATTCTGTAATATTTTTATTAGTTCCACATATATACATGCTATCGGAAGAGTAAAGCATCGTTTTTGGTGTAATATTACCTGTAGCTTTACCATCGTGTACGATAGCAATTAAGTTAAGGTTGTATTTCTTTCTTAAGTTAATTTCTTCAACTGTCTTTGAATCAAAGATATATGGAACCTTCATCTGAATAATAGAAAAATCATCAGAAAGTGGAAGAATATCCTCTGTAAGTGCATTAGTAACTGAATAGGCTAAGCGCTTTGCAATATCGATTTCAGGGAAGATTATTTCTGCACCAATTTTTTCTAGAATCTTTGCATGGTCATCGCTATTTGCTTTACAGACAACTCTTTTAACTCCGAGTTCAATTGCATTTAGTGCAGCAAGAATACTTGCTTCAATATCTTTACCAATACCAATTACTACTACATCAGCATCATTAAGTCCACACTCTGCTAGGGATTCCTTGTTAATACTATTCATAATATAAACATCGGCACCTAATTTGCTAATTGACTCTAATACTGTCTCATCCTTATCAATTGCTATTACCGACTGCCCTAATTCAAGAAGTGTTTTTGCAACTTGGTATCCAAATCTACCAAGTCCAATTACAGCAAATGTTCTATAATTTTTCATCCTACTATTACCTTTCCCTCTAGATAATTTACATGTTTTATATCAGTAGCAATACAACTAAGTATAGTGAGTATTCCTACACGACCAATATACATAAGCAAAATAATTATAATCTTACTCAAAGGAGAAAGCAATACAGTGATATTTTGGCTAAGTCCTACAGTTGCTAGTGCACTAGTTACTTCATAAAATAATGCAGAGAGTGGAATGTCTGGTTCAATAAATGCTAAAATAATACAGGAAATAAAGATTGTAAGAATAGCAAATAAAAAGATAAATAAAGCTTTAATAATAGTATCCTTACTAATAAATCGTTTAAAAGCAATGAAATCTTTTCCTCTCAAAATTGAAAGACTTGAGCCTAAAGCTGTAAATAATGTTGTTGTTTTAATACCACCACCAGTTGAACATGGAGATGCACCAATAAACATTAATAAAATTGTTAATAGGTATGCTCTAGGTGTTAGTAGGCTTTGGTCAAAGGAACAGAACCCCGCTGTTCTAGTTGTTACAGCTTGAAAGAAGGCTTCAAGAGGAGAAAGCTTTTGAGTTAAAATAAAACCAAGTGTTCCTAATAATAATAAAATAGCTGTAACAAGTAATACTATTTTTGAGTGAATACTCAATCTTATTCTCTTTCCCTTCTTTGTAAGTAACTCCTTTAATACAATAAAGCCAAGACCACCAACAATAATTAAAAATGAAACTGTAAGCAGTACTACTGGGTTATCATGGTAATTAATTAAAGAAGTTCCAAATAAATCAAAGCCCGCATTATTAAAAGCTGATACAGATGTAAAGAGTGCTATGAAAATTCCTTTTATTCCAAAGTCTTTAAAAAACGGAAAGGCTAGGGCAATAGCTCCAATAACTTCACAAATAAGTGTTGTTAATATTACGAACTTAATAATAGTTTTAATATTTGTTCTGTTATCAAGGCCGAAAGATTCACGAATTAGAAGTTTGTTTTTAAATGATAAATTACCATTTGTAACTGTAATAATGCTTACAAGTAAAAGAGCGTATCCTAGGCCTCCAATTTGAAATAGAGACATTAATACAATTTGTCCGAAGGTTGTTAGCGTAACTGAAACATCTATTGGAGATAGTCCTGTTACGCAAACTGCTGAGGTTGCGACAAATAATGCATCTAAAAATTTAATATTTTCATTTGATGAAATAGGAAGTAATAGTAATATTGTTCCAATTACTATTAAGGATACAAAACCCATAGCAAGTAAAAAGGAAGATGGTATTTTCTTAATTCTTTGTCTTAATTTTGAAATATCCATAGATTTAATTATAACTTTTTTTCTTTCATTGTTTAAGTCTGATATTGTTAATTAAAAAAAAGTAGTTAAAATAGAAAAATAAGAGGTTTTTATGGGTACACAAATTGATAAGTTTGGAACACTAAGTGATGGAAGAGAAGTTGATAAAATAACTATTAAAGATGGATCTTGTGAAGTTTCAATATTAACATTGGGTGCAATTTTGCAATCATTTAAATATACACTTTCAGATAATAGTGTTCGCCAGGTTATCTCAGGTAGTGATGAGCTTGACAGTTATGTTGATGATTCAACATATAAGGGGCAGATTGTAGCTCCATTTGCTAATAGAATCAGAAACGCAGAGTTTAATCTTAATGGTATTAAATATACATTAGATAAGAATAATGGTAAGAATAATCTTCATAGTGGAAGTGCTAATACTGGCTACCAAATTTGGAATGTACTATTTCAAACACCTAATGGGGTTGTATTAAATACCTCTACAAGGGATGGGGAGGGTGGCTTTCCTGGAAACATTGGAATAACAGTAAAATATACTCTAACTAATAATACTCTCTCAATTAGCTATACAATGAGTAGTGATAGAGACTGTGTAGTTAATCCTACTAACCATGCATACTTTAATTTAAATGGTGAAAACTGTGATGCAAGAGAGATGAGTATATTAATTGATGCAGATAAATATACAAGAACAGATAGTGAATTAATACCTCTTTCTATTGATAATGTTGATTCTGACTACGATTTTAGAACACTCAGAAAAATTAATGCTAAACGTAATGGTATTTACGATACTTGTTTTGTACTTAACTCTGGAAGAGCTGCAGTTGTAAGAGGAGAGGATTTAGAAATGGTTGTAACAACTGACCGCCCATGTATCCAGCTCTATACAGGAGAATTCTTCTCCTCTAAAGCATCAAGAGGTAAAGGAGATGCATTTGCTGCAATTGCTCTAGAAACTAGCTCCCACATTGATCCAATGAATTGTGGAAGATTAAATGATGTTTTGTTGAAAAAGGGTGAAGTATTTAGATCTCAAACAGATTACTCTCTTAAGGAGATAAAGAAATGAATGTTAAGTTAATTGGTATTACAGGTGGCTCTGGTAGTGGTAAGAGTACTGTTGTAAAGAAAATTTCTGAAGCACACCATGATAGTGTTTGTATTGCACAGGATAACTACTATAAGAGTGCAGCTTTTGTAAATAATCATAATATTACTGCATTTAACTTTGACCATCCTGATGCCTTTGATATGGATTTAATGCTTCAAAACCTTATTGATTTAAAGAATGGTAAAGCTATTGATATGCCTCAATACGACTTCGTAAATCATAGAAGAAAGGAGGAAACACTTCACATTGAACCTAAAACAATCATTATTGTTGATGGTCTTATGGTTTTGTATGATAAGAGAATTAGAGATTTACTTGATTTGAAGCTCTATGTAGATACTCCATCTGATATTCGTTTCGTACGTCGTTTACAACGTGATATTAAGGAAAGAGGTAGAACTGTTGAATCAGTAGTTGAACAATATATTAATGTTGTACGTCCTGGACACTTTAATTTTATTGAACCATGTAAGGAGTTTGCTGATTTAATTATTCCTGAGGGTGGTTATAATGAGCATGCACTGGATGTAATTATTAAATACATTCAAACAGTTGCAAACCAACTTTAATCTTTCTTTTTAAAAACTATATAATCCTTTTTTATTTGTTCAAACGAAAAGCTTTCTGGGACATTATCAACACCTCCTAGGAAGCTTTTTCTACATCTTCCTATTCTAGCAAATCCTAAAATAGTACCCTTTATTATTCCATGCTTTTCAACAGCTTTAACGAAGTATTCACTACATGTTGGAATGTATCGACACTTACCATGACCCATGATTGGTGATAGATATAATCTATAAAAGTAAACTGGGATTAAAAATATCTGGGTCAATATTTTCTTCATACACCAAAGCTTAAGATTATTAATCTTTTGTTGCAACTAGTTGTATTTTGAAAGTATCATTAAAGAGTTATGAAATTAAGTGAAAAATTAGTAAAAACGTTATATACAGGCCCTCAAAGTGTTATTTCTGTCACTGGAGGCGGTGGTAAAACTTCAACATTAAGGTTCCTTGCCTCAAAGTTTAAAGAAATGGGGCTTTCTGTGTTAATTACTACTACAACAAAGTTTCAAGGTCCTAAGCAGTTTAATTGGGGCTTAGATTACTCGTTTTCAGAGGAAGCAGATATTTTAAGTCATGAAATAAAGAAGGGTGAGGTAGTATATTTTGCAAAACGCAGTGTGGTTGATATGAAAAAATATACATCTCCAAGATTGGAAATATTATCTCTTCTTACAAAACGCTTTGATGTAACAATTATTGAAGCAGATGGAGCTAAAATGCTTCCATTAAAGCTACATACTCAAAGAGATCCTGTGATAATTGATGAAACAACTGCAACCCTTGCTATTATGGGAGCATCTGCCCTAAATGATAGAGCAGATAATAATTGCTTTGGTTTTTCAGGTGATGATATAGCCTCAGTTGAGTTTTATCAAAAGCTAATAGACCATGAAGAAGGTGTATTGAAGGATGCAAAAGGTATTAAGTTAATTTTGATAAATCAATGTGATTTAATTAGTGATGTATCTGTCTTTAAGCGTTTAAATGCTCCTTGTGAAATAGTTCTTGGGTCAATTAATGAGGATAAAGTTTATGTTTGAAATAGCAAGTGAGCTTGAGAAAAAGAATTTACCCTTTGCCTTAGTAACTATTATAAGAACAAATAATATTGTGCCTAGAAAAAGTGCTCGTATGATTGTGCTTCCAAATGGAGAGAGTTATGGAACTGTTGGAGGCGGGGACGCTGAAAGAATTGCAAAGAAAAAGGCACTTGAAGCGCTAGAAAAAAAGGAAAATGTTAGTTTTAAAATAATGCTTCCTAAGGGAGAAGTTGAAATGATTTGTGATGTTGTTAAATGTGCAAGAAAACTATACATAGTTGGATATGGTCATGTTGGAAAAGCAATAGGAGAACTACTATATAAAGCAGGATATAGCATTCATATCTTTGATAGAGAAAAAAAGGAGTGTGATTATGCTGCTGAAATAAACTATGGCTCCTCTTGGAAGCAAATATTTGAAAATACTGTGATTGATAAGGATTGTGCTGTTGTAGTTACCTGCCATGATAAGGAGGAGTTACTATCATGCGTTGATTTTTCAAAAGCATTCTACGTTGGTCTTCTTTCATCAAGAGCTGGTTCAATGAAGTTTTCTTCTTCCTACTATGCGCCAATGGGCCTTGATATCAAGGCAGAAAACCCAGAGGAAATTGCAATTAGTGTAGCAGCTGAAATATTAAAGGTAGAGCGACATGGTAGTGGCTTAAGTATTTCAAGAGATATAAGAAAATCTATTTTAGTTAGAGGTTGTGGTGATTTAGCTACTGCTGTAATGATAAGGCTTCATAATGCGGGCTACAATGTAATTGGAGTTGATATTGAAAAACCTACTCAAATTAGAAGAAATGTTAGCTTTGCAGAAGCAATCTATGATTCTTATCAAGTTGTATCAGGCGTAAAGGCTCTTAAAATTGATAATCTTGAGAAGCGTTTTGATCTATGGAAAGAAGGTATCATTCCTATATTTGTAGATGAAAAGTTAGAGCAACTTGAGGACATTGCTCCAACTGTAATTGTTGATGCAATAATTGCCAAAAAGAATTTAGGAACACGCATCGATATGGCTCCACTTGTTATTGCACTTGGTCCAGGTTTTGAGGCCGGAGTTGATGCTCACGTAGTAATTGAGACTCAAAGAGGCCACTCTCTTGGTATGATTATTAAAAAGGGTAAGGCTCTTGAAAATACCGGAATTCCTGGCTTAATTATGGGCTATGGAAAGGAGAGAGTAATTAGAAGTCCGGAAAGTGGTGCCTTTACTGGCTTAAAGACCTTTGGTGATATTGTTAAAAAAGGTGATGTAATTGCCAAAGTAAATGACACACCAATTCTTGCAACAATTGATGGTATGGTTAGAGGTATGCTTAGAAGTGGCTTAGATGTTACGCCTGGCTTTAAAGTTGCTGATATCGATCCGAGAGGTGAAGGCGTTAAGTATAATGAGCCAAGTGACAAGGCAAGAGCAATCGCTGGTGGTGTACTTGAGGCTGTTGATTCTTTTTTTAGGGTAAATAGTTAATTGTTTAAAGAAATGAAATGAATTATGCTATGTGCTATGGATACAATTGATTGTATAAAGAGAGTAAGAAAAAGTGCATTAACTCTTTCTTTAATGAGTGATAGTCAAAGAAATAGCCTTCTTGAAAAGATTAAGAAGGCTCTAGATGAAAATAGATTTGAGCTAAAGAGTGCAAATGAAAAGGACATTAATAGTGCAAGAGAAAAGGGTATTAGTGATGCTGTTTTGCATCGTTTAGTTTTCGATGACCAAAAAATTAACTCTTGTTTAGATTCTCTTTCATCTGTAATTAAGCTTGAGTGCCCAACAGGTAAAAAACTAGCTGTTAGAGAGCTTGATGAAGGTTTAATTTTAGAAAAAGTATCATACCCACTTGGCGTAATTGGTATGGTATTTGAGGCACGTCCTGATGCAATGGTTCAAATTATTTCTCTAGCAATTAAAAGTGGTAATGGAATTATTTTAAAGGGTGGAAGTGAAGCGGCTAACACTAATAAAGCACTTAGAAGTGTTATACATAGTGCTTTAGTAGATGATGATTATATCCTACTTTTAGAGAGTCATAGTGATGTTGATCAAATGTTAAAGATGGAAGGTGACATTGATTTAATAATCCCTCGTGGCTCAAATAAATTCGTAAAGTACTGTATGGATAATACTAATATCCCAGTAATGGGTCATGCTGACGGAATTTGCTCAATATATGTTTCTGATAAGGCAGATTTAGATTTAGCTATAAATGTGATTGTTGATAGTAAGATTCAATACCCTGCAGCATGTAATGCCGTTGAGACACTATTAATAAATGAGTCTATAGCACCTTCGTTTTTACCTGTATTAAGAGATGCTTTAGTAAGTAATGGTGTAAAGATTCACGGAGATGAAGAGGTTTGTAAGTATATCGATGTAATTAGGGCAACAGATGGTGAATACGATATGGAGTATCTTGCCTTAGAACTTAATATCAAGATTGTGAAAACCTTAGAGGAAGCAATTAACCATATTGCTATGCATTCATCACACCATACAGATTGTATTATTAGCACTGATAGGGAAGAACAGCTTACCTTCTTTAACTGTGTTGATTCTGCCGATGTTTTTGCAAACTGTTCAACTAGATTTGCTGATGGATTCAGATTTGGTCTTGGCGCTGAGGTTGGTATTTCAACTGGAAAGCTACATGCACGTGGTCCTGTAGGTTTAGAGGGATTAACAACTTATAAATACCAATTAACTGGTACAGGTCAAGTTGTAAAGGATTATACCGGTGCTAATGCTAAGCATTTTACACATAGGGAGCTAATGTGATGCGTGATTTTTCATCATTTAAAAGAGTTGTAGTAAAAGTTGGCACTAATTTACTTTCATCAGCAGATGGAATTGATGAAAAGCGTATTGATTCTCTATGTTCTCAAATTGCTGATTTAAGAGATATGGGTTATCAAGTACTACTTGTTACTTCTGGTGCTATTGGGCTTGGTGCTAAGGAGATAAAACATAAAAATAGAGTTGTGCATATTCCTATGCGTCAAGCTTGTGCTGCAATTGGACAGCCAATTTTGATGGAGCACTATAGAAGGGCTTTTAGTCAGCATAAGATAGTATGTTCTCAAGTACTGTTAACTAGAAATGATTTAAATAATAGAAAAACATATAATAACTTACGTAGTAGTGTTTCAACCTTGCTAGCCCTTGGTATCGTTCCTATTTTTAATGAAAATGATGTTATCTCTACAGCTGAAATAGGATCTGCTTTTGGTGATAATGATAGAATGAGTGCAATGGTTGCTTCAAAAATTGATGCTGATTTACTTATTTTATTAACTGATATCGATGGCCTTTATACTGGTAATCCAAAGAGCGATAAGAATGCGGTATTAATCAAGGATATTGTTAAAATCGATTCTACTATAATGGCATATGCAAAGGGAGCGGGCTCAACATTTTCAACAGGTGGTATGAAAACTAAGCTTTTAGCTGCTTCAATTGCATCTATGGCATACTGTGGAACAGTTATTGCTTCAGGATACGAAAAGGATATTTTAGTTAGAATCTTAAAAGGTGAGGAGATTGGTAGCTATGTTCACCCTGGACGAAAGTTAAACCAGAGAGAGCGTTGGATTATCAACAACTCACATATGGGTACTATCTATGTTGATGAAGGTGCAAGACAAGCACTATTTGGTCACCATAGCTTACTTCCATCAGGGGTTACTAGAGTTGATGGAGTTTGGGAAGTAGGTGATGTAGTTGCAGTAGGAGGCCCTGACGGAAGAGTTTTTGCAAAGGCTGTTCCTTACTTTAATTCAACAGAGACAGCTTTGATGATGGGGCATAAGAGTCAAGAAATTGAATCAATTATTGGAGAAGGTAAAAAAGATTGTATCTTTAGACCTGAAGATGTGGTATTTTTAAACGATGCAGAGTCACTATAGGACAGTAATTAGAAAACAAGATATTGGTATGCGTATTTCAGCTCTCTATAGACAGCAACAGTTATCTATAGGGATTTTGGATGTATCAAGTGTAGAAGTATTAAAAGAAACTATCGATTGGTATATTCAAAATATGAATTGCTCTATCCATGTTATTATGCTTGAAGAGCGTTATGAGGAGTATTCATTTGATGAATTATATCCTGATGTTTCCTTTGTACTGTTTAAAACTCTTGTTAGTTTAGGCGAACAGATTAATGCCTTTGCTAATGAATGCTATGCAACATACTTTTTAGTTGTTAGATCTGATA
Organism: Bullifex sp.; assembly: GCF_034103065.1. Taxonomy (NCBI): domain Bacteria; kingdom Pseudomonadati; phylum Spirochaetota; class Spirochaetia; order Spirochaetales; family Spirochaetaceae; genus Bullifex; species Bullifex sp. Next base: position 20,385 of record NZ_JAXEGN010000062.1, read on the forward strand.
TCCAGATGATTGGTTTTTCAGGTTCTACTTTACTTTCATTAATGCTTGATAAGCGTCATCCTGCCTGCATTACTCCTATAATGCTTAATTTGGATATGGAAGTGCTTCCTACAATTAGAACTCCTTATATAAAAGGCCGTGAAATTGTACCAATGTCATTTGAACCTCCAATTGAGATTGGTAAAACGGCTTTAAATTTATACCCTGTTATGGGAATAGGGCTTTATGATAGAGCACTATTTCAACGTTTAAGAGGTTTTGATGAGGAAATTGTAGGGGAGTACTACCAGCTTTTGGACTTTGGCATTAGAGTACATCTCTTTGGATATAGTTTATTTACATTTTCTGATTTCGCTGTTCGTTTTTCTCAAAAGCATTCAATAATTGAAGATCGTTCTGAGTGTGAAGGAATGGAAAGATGCTATACAAGAGCTTTATCTATTCATCGTATTGCAGGAAAGAACGTAGTTGAAAAATGGAAGCCTTACGTTGATAAAAAACTATTAAAGGAAGAGGTTAAGAGCAAGCAGATTATTTTGCAAAAGACTGACTTCTTTACTTTAATTAAGGAATGGGGCTATGAAGAGTCTTAGTACAATTATCCTCTTTTTATTCTTTATTTTCCCACTTTTTTCAAATCCTTTTAAAAGTGATATTTCGCTTGTTGTTATTGATGCAGGTCACGGAGGAAAGGATCCTGGTGCTGTAAGTGGTGATATTGAAGAAAAGGATATTGTATTAAATGTTTCAAAATATCTATTTGATGCATTAAAAGATAATGTTAATTGTGTATTAACAAGAGATAAAGATGAATATCTTTCTCTACAAGAGCGTTGTGATTTTGCAAATTCTCAGGATTTTGATGTAAATGGATTTCCCATCTTCATTTCTATTCACGTTAATGCAGCTTCTAGTAACTTGGCTAGTGGATTTGAAATATACATTAAGGATGATCAAAAAAGACTAGCATTGTTATCAAGTAAAACATCAAATAGACTAATTAGTATTTATGCTCCATACAATAATACTATTGTTAATTCTTATATAAATAGTGTTAATTCACATCTTGCATCATTAGTTAGCTCGTCTATTAGTAAAACATTTCCTCAATATAAGAATAGGGGAGTTAAAGAAGGTGATTTATGGGTGTTAAATCAAACCTTTATGCCATCCCTTTTAATTGAAATTGGGTTTATCACCAATGAGGATGATAGAGAAAAGTTAACCAATATCAATTGGCAGAAAAAAATGGCAGATGCAATTGCATCGGCCATCTTAAACTATTAATTCTTCTTTTCAGCTTTAAGCTCTTTAATTAAGTTAAGCTTTAGATCCTTCAAGTTTTCAGAAAGAGATACTTTATAAATGTGTGGGTTTATCTGTCTCTTATAACTCTTATGGAACTGTAGTAGTGATACTTGAACGAAGTTCTGAATTTCTCTTATATCGCGTTTTACTCCAACTCTCTTACCATCCTTCATTTTTAGTGTAAGTAATGGTTTAATTGTATGGTAGCTTTGAGGCTTCATTACAAAGTAATCGGCCATACTAAATGGATGATAGAATGTATATTCCTTTCCACACTCAATTTTTTCATCATTTAGTGCTATTAAGTCAGCAAGTGCATTACCAGAGGAATCATAGAAGCGATAAACCTGCTTAATGCCTGGGTTTGTAGTTTTTTCATAACTATTACTCATTTTCATGGTAGGTTCAAAAACACCATTCTTTTCTTTAGCCGCAAGTTTATAAACACCATTTAAACTTGATTGTGTACCACCTGTAACTAAGTGGGTACCAATTCCCCAAGAGTCAATTGGAACACCATCAGAAACAAGAGTTTGAATAATTTCTTCTGTTAAATCGTTAGATACACAAATTGTAGCTTCTTCAAGTCCTGCTTGATCAAGGCGGTCACGAATAACACGAGGAAGGTAAGAAAGGTCTCCAGAGTCAATTCTAACCCCCATATTCTTACCCTTCGCCTTGAGCTCTAATCCTACCTTTATAGCAGCATCAATACCACTTCCTAATGTATCATAGGTATCAATTAAGAATATTGCGTTATCTGGATATATTTCAGCAAACTCTCTAAATGCTTCTTCTTCGCTATCAAAGCTCATAATCCAAGAGTGAGCCATAGTACCAGCTACAGGGATATTGTATTTTCTTCCTGCATAGGTATTACTTGTTACTTTTGTTCCACCAATAAAGGATGCACGAGAAGCAATATGGGCACCATCCTCACCTTGTGCTCTTCTAAGTCCAAACTCCATGATAGAGCCTTTGCCTCTAGTCGCATAGGTCATTCTGCAAGCCTTAGTAGCAATGAGAGTTTGGAAATTAAGCTGGTTTAATATAAAGCTTTCAATAAGCTGTGCATCCATTAAATTAGTTTCAATTCTAACAAGAGGCTCTCCAGGGAAAGCTGGAGTACCCTCTTCGAATGCATATAAATCACCAGTAAAACGATATGTTGAAAGATAATCTAAAAACTCATCAGAAAACTTATTTAAGCTCTTTAGATACTTAATATCATTTTCTGAGAAAGAAAATCCTTCAAGAGCATCGATCACCTCCTCAAGTCCTGTAAAGATAGTATAACCACCATTAAATGGGTTATTTCTGTAGAAAACGTCAAATACTACTCTAGGGTTATGCTTTTGGATAAAGTATCCCTGCATCATAGTAAGTTCGTAAAAGTCAGTGATCAATGCTGATTTCATATTATTCAACCTTCTTTAGAAATTTTATCAAAGCCACAATATGGAACAAGAACAGGTGGGATTGAAACAGAACCATCTTCGTTTTGGTAGTTTTCAATTATCGCAACCATAGCTCTTGAAAGTGCTACTGCTGTACCATTTAACATGTGTACAAACTTAATCTTACCATCGTCATCTCTATATCTGATGTTTAAGCTTCTAGCTTGGTAATCAGTACAGTTACTTGTACTTGTTACTTCACCATACTCTCCATCTTCACCTCTACCAGGCATCCAAGCTTCAATATCGAATTTGCGGTATGCTGGAGCTCCTAAGTCACCTGTGGCTGTATCAACTACGCGATATGCAAGGCCAAGACCTGAGAAGATTTCTTCTTCAATTGCAAGAATCTGCTTATGAAAATCATCACTCTCTTCTGGGAGACAGTAAATAAACATCTCAAGTTTGCTAAATTGGTGGACTCTATAAAGCCCCTTTGAGTACTGTCCAGCACCACCAGCTTCTCTTCTGAAGCAGTGTGAAAGACCTGTCATCTTTATTGGTAGATCCTTTTTATCAAGGATAGTATTCTGATAGTAACCACCAAGTGTAATTTCAGCTGTACCAACAAGACAAGTACCAGTTCCTTCAATTGTATAGATGTTAGATTCTTCACCTCTTGGGTTAAAACCAATACCATTTAAAATCTCTTCTTTAGCGATATCTGGAGTGATAAATGGAGTAAAGCCATGTTTAATTACAATATCCATTGCATAACGCTCTAAAGCCATCTGAAGGATAACAGCCTTGTTCTTGATGTAATAAAATTTTTGGCCAGCAACCTTTGCACCATTATCAAAGTCAAGAATATCAAGTGATTCACCAAGTTCGACGTGATCCTTTGCTTTAAAAGAGAACTTCTTTGGTTCGCCAAAGAACTTGATTGCTAGAGAATCCTTATCTTCCTTACCAATAGGAGCATCTTTGTGTGCATAGTTAGGGATAGTTCTAACTTCTTCATTAAAAATTTGATCAATTTTGGTAAATTCAGCTTCCTTTACAGCAAGCTCTTCTTTGATTGCTTTACCTTCATTGATTAATACAGCTCTTTCTTCTGGAGTTAACTTGCCTTTCATCTTAGCAGCAGTTTCATTTCTTTTTGCTCTAAGTGTTTCAAGCTCTAGAAGTAGGGCAGCTCTCTCATCTTGATCCTTAATGATCTTATCAAGATCTACTTTCATGTAACGGTTGTCAATGTTTGCCTTGATTTCGTCGTAGCGTGATTTAAGTTCCTTTACATCTATCATTTTATTACATCTCCTTAGCTAATTTTTCTAATTCTTGGCTTTTTTCGCTTGCGCTTATTACCGCTTTGATTACTGCGTTATCAAACCCATTAGAATATAACTCATTCATGCCTTTTATCGTAGTCCCCTTAGCTGAACAAACTTTACTCATTAATTCAACTGGATTTTCTTTACTATCTTTTAGTAAAGCAACAGCACTTTGTAAAGTGTCTGTAGCTATTTTAACGCTTTCATTATAACTAATTCCTTGGTCTGTGCCACCCATAGCAAGTGCATGGATAAACTCAAATACATATGCAATTGCTGAACCTGAAATACCAATAAATGCTGGAAATAAGTTTTCATCGAGCATAAAAGCAGAACCAAAGTGAGTAGCGATATCGAAAGCAGTTTGAATAAATTCTTTATCTGCATTTTCAGTTGCAGCAATTGCTGTTACTGCAGCTTTTGATTTCGCTGCAATATTAGGCATAAATCTAACTATATTCTTACAATTTATCTTTCTTTCAAGTACTTCAAGAGGAACTCCTGCTGCAATTGAAATATATTTTTTAGTGCTAAATTCGGATAAAAGAGGGTAGAGGGAAGGTAGTATTTGTGGTTTAACAGCCAGAATAATAATATCTGATTTCTCTAAAAGCTCACTTTCTGATGAAAAAACTGTAACATTTGAAATTGCTTTTGCCTTTGCTTGGTCTTTATCAAAAACGTAAACTTCATAGTCGTTATTGATAGCATTGGCTATTGAACCTCCCATGTTACCACAGCCTAAGAAACCAATTTTTATCATACATTATCCTCCCAAGTATGCCTATGTAATTCACCTTTTAGAGTAAATTCGCCATCAAATCCTCTTTGTCTATAGTATTCATATGCAGCAATAGCTGCTGAATTTGATAAATTAAGACTTCGAGTATCATTTATCATAGGAATTCTTACACATCTATCTTTATATTGAAGGAGAACTTCTTCTTCAATACCTCTACTTTCTTTTCCAAAGATTAAATATACATCTTTATCGGTTGGATATTTTACATCGCTATAAGTCTTTCTTGCTTTAGTAGTGAAGAAGAATAGTTCATCATCCTTATGAGCTAGTAAAAATTCACTTGTATTTTTGTATGTAGTAATCGTCACATCCTTCCAGTAATCAAGGCCTGCATGACGAACTGCTTTCTCACTGATATCAAATCCTAATGGATATACCAAATCAAGGCAGGTACCTGTTGCAGCACAGGTTCTAGCAATATTACCTGTATTTTGTGGTATCTCCGGTTCAAATAGAACAATATGTAGCATGTGGCTATGATACACTTTTTATAAATTTATTGTAATCTTGTAATACCCTTCATTTGATGATATCATCCTCAATATGGGTGATTTTTTAATAGTAATAATGCTTGGTGTTATCCAAGGTATAACAGAATGGCTTCCAATTTCATCAACTGGACACCTTTTAATTTTTGATTCAATTTTCCCTTTTAATGCATCGGAGCAATTTAAAAGTGTATTTACAGTTGTTATTCAGCTTGGATCTATTCTTGCTGTTTTAGTTCTTTATTGGTCTAAGCTTTGGCCATTTAAGAAAGATAAAAAGGAGATGAAGAGATCCTTTACTCTTTGGTTTAAGGTTTTAGTTGCTTCAATTCCTGCAGCAGTAGTAGGGCTTTTATTTGATGATATTATTGATTCAAAACTCTCTAATTACATTGTTATTGCGATAGCTTTATTTGTTTATGGTGTGCTTTACATTATTTTAGAAAATAAAGTTAAGTTTAAAACTAGGGTAACTAGCCTTGATGATATTTCCTACCTCGATAGCTTAAAAATAGGTGCATTCCAGATGCTTGCACTAATTCCAGGAACAAGTAGATCGGGTTCTACAATTTTAGGTGGTATTATCACTGGTATTTCACGACCAGTTGTTGCAGAGTTTTCATTCTTTATGGCTATTCCTGTAATGGCAGGTGCGTCCCTTTTAAGATTATTGAAATCAGGATTAAACTTTACATTAAATGAATGGATGTTCCTTCTTGTTGGTTCATTAGTTGCTTTTATTGTTTCTTTATTTGTTATTAAAGCACTTGTTAAATTTGTTAGAGAGCATAGCTTTTCTGTATTTGGGGTATATAGAATTATTTTATCAATTCTCATTATCCTTTACTTTTCTTTTTGCTAAGGATGTTGCTCTAACTATATTATTACCTTTTAAGTTAAGAGAAAGAATTACTTTTTCAAGTTTTCTTTCTCTTTCTTTATCTGAACTAAAAAGTTCTGGTTGTTCTTGCTCTTCACCACTATAAAGACTATAAAGTCCAACCCCTAATAGCCTAATGCCTTCTCCTGTATGTTTCTTTTTAAATAGCATTTTTACTTCTTCATATACATCTTTAGTAGTGTAGATTCCTCTATCTGGTGTTGATTGTAATGTATAAGTTTTAAATGATGCATATCGAAGTTTTAAGCCAATAGTTTTTGCTATCATCTTTTCCTGCATAGAGCGAAACATTACTTCTTGTGATAATTCAAGTAAAAATGCATCAATTGCATCTTGGTCAAATAAATCAGGGTAAAAGGTCCTTTCACTAGATATTGAATGACTTTTGCTTTCCCCTGAATAAATACCGGGATCTATTCCTCTTACAATTTTATATAGATATTCACCCAAAGAGGATCCAAAAAAGCTTGCTAATTGGTTTTGTGAAAGTGAGCGTAATTCCTCTGTTGTATAAATATGGTGTTTATGTAGGTTTTCTAAAGTTGCTTTACCAATTCCCCATAATTTATTAAGGCCTACTGCATCAACAAAATCCTGTTCAAGACCATAAGGTACAACAGTTAGTCCATCTGGTTTTCTGTAATCCGAGGCAAGTTTAGCAATAAATTTTGAAGATCCTACTCCAATTGAGGCAGTTAACCCCGTTTGTGATTTAATTCTTTCTTTAAGATTTTTAGCACTGCTTACAGCCTCCCCATAAATCTTTTCACAGCCTGTCATATCAAGATAGGCTTCATCGATTGATGCTTGAATCATTTTTGGAGCATAAGATGAGAGTATAGACATTACTTTATGACTCATTTCACTGTAGCGTTTCATATTGCCTCTTATAACTATAGCCTTTGGACATAGTTTTAGGGCTGTTACCATTGGCATAGCTGAGTGCACTCCATATTTTCTTGCTTCATATGAGCATGTTGAAACAACTGATCTTGGTCCTGGGTGTCCTATTATTAATGGTTTTCCTTTTAGTTTTGGGTTGTCGAGGATTTCAACTGAAGCAAAGAAAGCATCTAAATCAACGTGAAAGAAGAGAGGATTAGCCATTATTCCTCCTCTTTTTCTCATGAATTATTAATGCATCATTTATCAAGATATTAAATAGTCTTTCAAAACCTATTTCCTTTGCAAGAACGATAAAATGACTAGTTTTGGTAAGACCTGGGATAGTATTTACCTCATTTAAAAATATTTCTTCATTATTAGTAACTAGATAATCAACTCTCATATAAACTTTACCATTGAGAGAGTTAAATACTTCCTTTGTTATTTGCTTTAGCTTTTGAATAGTAGACGGAGAAATATTGATGTTCTCCTTTGTAATTATTTTTAAATTAGGGTCATTATATTTAGCATCATAAGATAGTAATTGACCACTCTTTATTATTTCAACAGGCCCTAGAATTAATAGTTCTTCATTTTTTATATCATTAATAACACCAAATTCGATTTCTCTTGCATCCTTAATCCAAGGTTGCATTAATACATCATCGTCTAAATCCTTAATAGTTTTTATTACTTTTTCAACTTCATTTTGGCTATTATTTTCCATCATATAAACACCAATAGAAGAGCCTCCGCTAACTGGCTTTAAAACATATGAGGATAAATCTATATCAGAATAATTATTTATTTTTTTAGATTCTATTACAGGAACTTTTTTATAGAGAAGGTCATGAAAGATTTCTTTATTCATTCCTATAGAGCTAGTAATAATATCTTCACTGATGTATGGTACATTTACTATTTCAAAGAGGGCTTGAATAGTTCCATCTTCTCCGTTTTTTCCATGTAAAACAGGGAAAGCTACATCAAATTCAATTTTATTCTCTTTAGTAAAAAATCCTTTTTGAGGAATAATAATTACTTCATCTCCTTCATAAAGGTATCTTCCATCTTTTGTGATAAATATTTCTTTAATTGAATATCCTAAAGAAATTAGAACTTCTTTGATATTAGCTTCACTTCTTATTGATATTTCATGTTCGCTTGATAAGCCGCCATAAAATAAGAGAATTGTCATACATTTTCCTTTAAAATATTTAATAAAGCATCCTCTTCTAAGTAATTTCGTGTGTTTTTCTTATATGATATTGATCTTTCATGACCTTTACCAAGTAAAAAGATTACCCCATCAGGAGCTGAAATTGTTAAAGCAAGCTTAATTGCCGCTTCTCTTTGATCTTCAGTATAGATATGTATCTTTTTTCTTCTTTCTTCTGGTATACCCTCAATAATATCAAGAGAAATATCTAATACATTTTCACTTCTAGGATCTTCCTCTGTTAATATGATATTTGATGCATAAGTGCTAGCTACTTTGCCAAGTCCTTTTCTTTTACTTTTATCTCTATCTCCAGCTGCTCCAAATACAGCTGTGATTTCTTTATTTGGAAATACTTTTCTAAATGAAGAAAATAGTTTTTCAAAGCTATCTGGAGTATGAGCAAAATCAATAATTACAAATTTATTTTTATAACTATAAGTGTTAAATCGTCCCTTAGGAGCCTCTAAATTTTTTAGTTTAGATAAAACGACTTCTTTAGGTAGCTTTAATAATCGAGAAACCAAAATAGCAGCTTCAAAAGCATTATAAACATTATAAGAGCCAAAGAGTGGAATAGAATATTTTATTCCATCTACATAAAATGAAGTTGAATCAATTCTTTCATCTGTTATTTCAGGTTTTGTTAATTCAACTACCTTATGTTTTGCAATTCTATTTATTTTATCTAAAATAGGGGAGTCGTTGTAAATTACTACATTATAAAGTGTATTATGAGCAAGGTTTGCTTTTGCATCATAATAGTTTTCTAGGCTTTTATGAAACTCTAGGTGTTCACTTGAGACTGTAGTGTATATTGAGGAAGTAAAACTAATACCCTTTACTCGACAATACTCATTTGATAGTGCATGAGATGTTGTCTCCATTACTACATATTCACAATTATTACTATATGCTTGGTATAAAAATGAGTGCAAAAAGAAGGCTTCTGGTGTACTTTGTCTTGTTGTTGAATACTTTTTACCACTTCCATCATCAATATATACAGTTGAAATCATGGCTGTTTTATGACCAAAACTATTCAATAGTTGGTATAAGAAATCAGTAGTAGTTGTCTTTCCATCAGTACCAGTTACACCAATAATCTTTAATTTTGATTGCACATTATTAAAAAATAGTGATGATGATAGTGCATAAAGTTCTCTAATATTTTCATCACTTACAAAGTAGGAAACATCATCATGAATCGTCTGAGGAAGAGTGTTTGTTACTATTAGAGCTGCACCATTTTGTATTGCATCTTCAATATAGTTATTACCATTAGTATGAATACCATTAAAAGTAAAAAATGCAGAATCTTTTTTAACCTCTCTTGAGTCAAACTCAAGGGATGAAAGGATTTTATCTTCCTTTAAATATAACTTTCCTTTAAGTGCCTTTGCTAAGCAATCAATACTTATCATAAGACTAATATTATCATGTTAAGCTTTTAGAAAAAAGAACTATGTGTTATCTTAAAAATATGAAGAAAGTAGGTGCTGTATTTATTTTTTTATTTGTGATTTTAGGTAATATTTTTTCATTACCTTTTTCTTCATTTCCAAACAATGTTTCATTTTATTCTGAATATACAGATGTATATTCCAATCCTTCAGCAATAGCATTCAGAAGTGATATTAATAATAGATTTATAGTGGGTTATGATTATCATGATAATTTAAATAGAACAAAATTTAATGAGCCATTATCATTTGTTCAAAACTCTGATAGCTATTTAAATGTCAGTTTTGGTGGATCTGGCATATTGTTTTCGGCAGCTTTTGGATACAATACATCTGATAGAAAAATTGTTAATGATGGTGTTTCCTATGATTTTATTACTAGCAATAATATTCAGTTAGACTGGGGCTTTAATATTAATAATTTTGCTTTTGGCGCAAGAATAAAGGGGGGTAGTAAGTCTATTAGAGATAATAAAACTATTTCCTCATACCTTGGAATAGTACAAAACTTTTTATTTGCTGAATACACCACATTAGAAAATAGTAATTACTTTAATTTAGGATTTGGTTCTCAGTATCATGTTTCTAATTTTTCTTTTGGCCTTTATACTGATTCTTTTCTAATTTTAAATCAGTCAAAGGATTTGACTGTTAACTTTGATAATATATTAAATACACTTTCATTTGGTGTTTCTTATAGAAGAGGTAAATACACTAATAATGGAGAACTTGCTTTTTATAGACCTCGATTTGGATTTGCTTTAAATAATATATTTAGTTCTTATTTAAACTTAGAACTTTCAAGTGAATTAATGCTTCAATTTTTACCTAACAGAAATATTAATTTAATTATGGTTTATGGTGATGAGAGAAGTTCAAAAGAAATATTTAGAATTAAACCAAGTTCCAGCTATTTAAAGCTTGCTGTTGATTTGCTTTATGATAAATGTAAGTTTAAAGTAGAATATAAGTTTTCAAGTGATAAGGACTATTCCGATTTTAAATTTGCAATATCATTCTTACTTTAAATTAAGAGCCCCGATTGGGGCTCCAACTTACTTAGAAGAATCTAAATTCATTTGTATATGTAACTGTTTCACCTTTACTAAGCTTTCTAATTCCATACATTTGACTCATTTCAAGAGGTCGTGATGCATCGCCAAAGGAGTACATTGGTTCAAGACAAATAAACTGAGCGTTATTAGCAGGAGTCCAAGCAACAAAGGTGTCGAAGGAACCGAGAGTAGCTGTAACACCATGTTCTCCTTGAGTTGAAGTTAATGTTACTTCATCACTCTTAACATTCCAAAGTGCAATAGGTCCTTTATCTGTTTCTTTTCTTGATAGTTCAATAGTATCACCAACTAAGAAATCCTTTTCAACATTGAAAATTCCATTAACCTGGTATCTTCTATCGAGTCTTTCATTTTGGCTAAATGAAAGAGAATATGTTTCAAGAGGGCAATCTTTACCATTGATATCAAGAGAGAATGCAGGATGCCAGCCATAAGTGAAATAAATATCCTCACTTGGAGCTTCAATTGTGCATGAAGCTGTATATGCAGCATCTTTGAGTGTATAGGTAACTGTAAGTTTAAAAGCTAATGGATAGAACTGTCTAGTATATTCATTATCAGTTAATACATATGTTGCACTATCATCTGTTGTAGAAACAAGAGTAAATTCTGTGTCACGAGCAAAACCATTACCTGGCATTTTATATTGTACTCCATTAACAGCAACTGAATCCTCTCTAAGTGGTCCTGTTACAGGAAAGAGTAAAGGAGCTCTTCTTGGCCAGTGAGCTTTGTCTCCATTCCAAATATATTCAATACCATTTAAAATAAAGCTCTGAGGTTCTGCACCTAATGTTGAAATAGTAAGGCTACAGTTTGAGTTCTTTAAGACTGTTAACATTTTTCCTCCTATAAAAAACAGCTCTTATATTGCAAAGAGCTGTAATAAGTTAAGTTTTATTAGAGTAATGTGATTGCTTCTTTTATTAAGCTTTCAGGAGTACTCTTTTCATTTAATGTTGCAGTTGAATAAGTAAGTGAACCAAGATTAAATTCCTGACTCTTAATAATCTCATTTACTTCTTCTTCATTTGCAAAACAGAATACTAAAATATATGCATTATCGTTATCAAATACGAATGCATACTGACTTAATGTCATATTAAGCTTATCAAGTGTTAAATCATTACTCTTCTTAATAGCTGCAATTGTAAGGTCTGTAAAGTTTTCTCTACTAAATGCAATTTCTCTTTCAAGCAATGAGTTAAGATCAAGCATATCCTCTGAAACATCTTGAGGAACAGAAACAACTTTCTCAACTTCAACTGGAACTTCTTTCTCTACTTCTCTGATAACCTCAACAGGAACCTCTTTGACAACTTCCTTGACAACTTCTACTGGTACCTCTCTGAGAACTTCAACTGGAACTTCCTTGATGACTTCTTTAATTACTTCAACAGGTACTTCAACTTCCTTAACAATTTCAATTGGAGCTTCTTTTATTACTTCAACAGGCTTGATTACCTCTACAGGAACTTCCTTGATAATTTCTACAGGTACTTCTTTAACTACCTCAACAGGAACTTCTTTTTCTACTTCCTTAATAACCTCAACAGGAACTTCCTTAATGACTTCCTTGATTACCTCAACTGGAACTTCTTTGATGACTTCTTTAATTACTTCGACAGGTACTTCTTTTTCGACTTCTCTAACTACTTCGATTGGAACTTCCTTGATAACTTCAACCGGAATTTCAATTTCCTTGATTACGTCTCTAAGAACTTCAACAGGAACTTCTCTAACAACTTCCTTAATTACCTCGACTGGTACTTCTTTTGTTACTTCAACAGGAACTTCTTTTACAACTTCCTTAACAACTTCAACTGGAACCTCTTTAATAATTTCAACAGGTTTTTCTATTACAGTTGGTTCTGCTTTAAGTGGTGCAGTGTTAAGTGAAACATTAGATGGATCATCACTTAAACCTTGTCCTGCAAGAGTAGAGTAAGAGTTAGGTGGAAGTTTATCGATTTGGTCTTTAAAATCTTCATCATTACGCTTACCAGCAATTATACCAATTTGAATTAATGCTAAACCAACAAGAATTGGGAAAAGCTTTACTAAAACATCATATACTTGTTTTTCTGTGATGCTATAAACTGGTACGATATACTTTAAGAAAACAAGAGTGAATATTGCCAAAACGATTAATGACAATATGACACTAGTAATTACAAGCTTAGCCGTACTTTTTGTTTTAGACATGTAAATGACCTCCAAAGTTGTATACAAACATAGGTACTATTTATTATTATACATATGTGAGGAACCAATGACAATAAAAAAACTTCTCTTGATTTGTATATGTTTTCTTGTATCTTTTGTAATCCTCACCACTATATTTAGTGATAATGGATACTTAGTAAATCGTAGTCTAGTTAAAAGATATGAAGCTTTAAAGCAAAAAGAAGAGCTTCTTGAAGTTCAAGTTGCTTCACTATCAAAACAGTATGAAAGTCTTGATGAAAATAGTGCTATGGACGATTTAGCACTTTCACTTGGATATAACAGAGAAGGTGAGAAGGTTTTCTATTTTCAAACGCCTGATGAGATTGAAGAACAAAATAAAATTGTTGATGAGAAATTACCAGAGATATACAAGGGAATAAGCATGAAAATTATTTTTTTAATCTCTTTTGGTTTTTCATTTTTTATGGCACTTATTATTCTTTTCTTAAGTCGTAAGAAGGGTAGCAGTGAAACTTTAACAAACGAGGAAGGTGAAAAGCATTATGAAAACTATGATTTTTGATTTTGATGAAAGAAATATAGAAAAAATTTCTCAGCTTTTAGCTGAGGATAAGGTAGGAGCAATTCCTTGTGATACTATTTATGGCTTTTGTGCAAGAAGCAACAATAGTACTAGAGAAAAAATATATGAACTAAAAAAAAGGCCTCAAAATAAGAATTTAATCACTTTAATGAATAAAGAATATCTTTCTAGGTCATCATTAATTGTTCCTAAATTTCTTTATGATATTTGGCCAGCTCCTCTTACAGCAATTTTAAAGAAAAAAGATAGTGATGAAACAGTTGCTGTTAGAATTCCAAATGATAGTTTTATTTTATCTTTAATTGATAGCATTGGACCAATTTGGTCTACTAGTGTAAATATTTCTGGTCAACCTAGCTTAAATACTTTTGAAGATATAAAAAAGTTCTTTGATAATGAGGTCGATTTCATTGTTAAAAAAGAAATCAAGGGCGAAGCAGTTGCTTCAACCCTTGTTGACTTTTCATCTGATGAGGTAAAGATTATTAGACAAGGTGCTTTTGATATTAAGCCTTATCTTATTTAATCTTTCTTGCTTCAAAGTAGAATCTTTTTTCATGAGCATGACCAATAGAGAATGTCTTTCTTGGGAATGCTCTATCTCTTAGTATTGTATCGAAGAAAGTCTCTTTAGATACTTCTGGTAGAATAATACCAACATTATTAGGCTTTTTACCTAATTCCTCAGTAACTTCCATTCCATGAATGTAGTCAATTTCACATTTTTTATTTGTAATTAAATCATCAATTACTTCCTGCATTGTACCTGCAGCTGTAGAAGATGTTGGATTATTCATAAAATAAACATAGTATCCTGCCTCATCAATGTAACCAAAAGCTTGCCTATCTTTATTTATTTCTGCCTTAATTTGAGATAAATCATTTACCTTAATTACATCAAAGCTATCTGCAGTCTTTTTTAGAGAGTCCTCAAAATCATTTTTATCAAGATTAAAGAATACTCTATGAATTGGCTCAAAGAATAATGCTTCATCGAAGATGTTTTCTAATTCGACAAGTGCATAGCGAGCAGGATGTGTATCTAGTTCACAATCCTTTAAAGACTTTTTAATATCTTCCCATTGGCTCTTTGCTGTTGCAAGAGAGTGGTTTCCATCACCCATTGCGAATAATAGAGGATTTTCAGGATTTAAAGTTGCAGAGAGAGCTTTGAAGCCTTCTAGAACATTTTGTAAATCTTCATCGCTATTTACTAAATATCCCTTTAAGTGACCTCCATCTTTCATTAAAGGAGTATCATATACAACTTCTAACTTATCCTTCTTGTCTCTAAGAGGTTCAATAATTTTTCTCTTTTCATCACTAATTAATACCATGATGTGAGGAAGCTCTAAAGGAGCATTCTTTCTAATTTCCTTTCTAGGAGGAATACGAGAAAGGATTGTTCCTTCTGTGGCTCGAATTGGAGTTTTAGAATCTTTTGCATAGGAATATTTTTCAAGATCTAAAGCTGCCATCAAGCCATAACGGGTACCACTTTCTGTTGTTCTTTCAACTAAAATAAAACAATCCTTTAATTCCTTGAAAATATTGTTATCAAGGTATTCTTGCATTGTTTGATTAATTCTCTTAATTCTTTCTTCCTTATCATCATCTTCTAAATAACACTCAGGAAAGATTAAGTTATCTGTAGAAGGAGAACCTTTACAAAAATCCTCTACATCCTTCCAATAGTCTTTTTGACTAGTGTATTGGTCACATGCGACAACTGCCCACTTTTTTAAATCAACAAAATGATCTGGAATTAAAATGTTAGTAGGAATAGCACCGTACTTCTTGAATTCTGTTAAAATTTCATTTTTCATAAAATACCTCGAAAAAAATAGTATTTTCATAAATATAATAAGCATAAAATTATATATTTCACAAGAAAAAAA
>NZ_JAXEGN010000063.1:0-4510 GCF_034103065.1 Bullifex sp.
CTCTATTTACTAATTCCCCTCCAAAAGAAGATTTAAATGTAACTAGCTTACTTAAATGTTTATTATCAATTCCAAAAAGATCGTAACGCGTTACATTATCTTTTTTGGCTTTTTCAATAGCATATGTTTGTAAAGAATATCCACAAGAAACACCATCCTTAATAAAGGAAGAGGAACCAAATAGATATACTTCCTCACTATCATTTCGTAAATTAAGTATTCCACCAATTACTTTTTCTTGATACTTTGCAAGGTATAAAAGAGGTTTAACATCGTCTTTATTATAGTTAAAAAACTTCTTGATGTACGCTTTACTTCTAGCTTGGAATTTATCCCGTTTTGATGTTTCTACATAGCTATCATACCAAGCAGAAAAATCTTTATCATCTCCATTCCAAAGAGAAATTGCTACACCTTCTTCCTTCTTTAAATTCCTATATACCCTTTTTTTAAATGAAAGCTCTTGAGTTAGATTAATTACTATTGAACTCTCTGGTTGTATTGAATATTTGCAACGATGTAATTTCTTATTAAAAATAAAATTATCAGAGTAGTATGGTAAATCAAAGCGAAGTAAAATAACATTTTCTTTAATTACTTTTTTAACCTTTTTTGCTATTTCGCAGAGCACATTGCAATCTAGATTATTTAAATTAAATGGTATGTAAGCAATTGAATATGATAAAAATATCTTTCTTACTAAAATTAGAAAAGTGCCTTCAGCACTTTTTGTTTTGTAGCTGAAGGCATATGAAGACCATAAAGGTGCTTTAACAAAAGACCAAAATGGAGATTGAAATACACTTTCACAACTTAATTTTGAAAGTGGTATTTCGTTAATATTAACCAACTGGTCCATTTAAATACTTCTTAGAAGTAAGGTGTTTACCACCAAAGCCAAGTGCTTTACCATCGACTTTAATCTCACCATTTTCTGCATAAATTGGGAGAGCAAAGAAATGATCAGGCTTAACATATGTTGTTACCTTCTCTACTTCACCTTGGTTATCAAATTCAAGCACTGTTCCTGGCTCAAATTCATCGGCAAAGAGTACTTCACAAGTTGTGTGCTCTGGAGCATCTGGATCACTTGCAGCAAGAAGCATACCATAGCTCTTAACACCTCTGAAGTTAGCTGGCTTGAGGTTAGATACTAATACGATGTTGTGGCCAAGAAGCTCTTCTGGTGTGTAGTAAGGTACAATTGATGATACAATTGTTCTCTCCTCACTCTCGCCGCAATCAAGCTTTAAGATATAGAGGATATCACCATTAGGGTGCTTTTCAACATTAACAATCTTACTAACCTTTAGAATTACTTTGTGAGCAAATTGATCTGCAATGCTCATCTCTTTTTCTTCACTATTATTCATTTTCTTTTCTTCCTTATTTGTCTTTTTCTCTTTAACTTCTTTCTGTCTTTCTTCTTGAGAACCAGAATACTTTTCCTTTAAAGCATTAACAAAATCATCTTCAAGCTTTGAGAAAAGGAGTGTTACACCAGAAATAGTCTCAACACCCTCAAATGATGATACTTGGTCCCAAGATGCATCTACTTTAGAGAAGAAGGAAAGAATAGTCTTACTTGTTGTAGGCATATATGGCTGAATCATAACAGCAAGGTCACGGATTAAGAAGCAAAGAGTTCTTAAAAGTGATGCAGCCTTAGCTGGATCTTCTTTTCTCATCTTCCATGGTTCACCTGCTTGAAAAGCCTTGTTACCAATATCTGAAAGAGCAAAGATTGCACGAAGTGCATCTCTTTCTTCTGCTCTCTCTAAGAGATTTGTAATTTCTTCTTCCTTTGCCTTAATTTGAGCAACTAACTCTTCATCAAGACTACCCTCTGGGATTTTACCATCATAGAATCTTGAAACGAATGTTAAGGTTCTATTAACAAGGTTAGAGAGGTTACCAATTAACTCACCATTAACTTTTTCCTGGAAATCAGCCCAAGAGAAGTTAACATCACTCTTTTCAGGGCGATTGAAGAACATATAGAATCTCCAAACATCTGCAGGGATTCCTGTTTCCTGAACGTCATTACCAAAGACACCAATACCAAGTGATTTACTGAACTTACCACCTTCATAGTTTAAATACTCAGTAGAGGACATATGGTGAAGCATTGTCCAGTTTTCACCTGTTGCAAGTAATGAGGATGGGAAAATTACAGTATGGAAAGGAATATTATCCTTACCGATAAATTGGAAAAGCTCAGTGTTTTCAGGATCTTGCCACCAATACTTCCAGTTATCTGTATAGTTAGCTGTAATAGAAATATAACCAATAGGAGCATCAAACCATACATAGAATACTTTATTTTCATAACCTTCTTTTGGTACTGGAATACCCCACTTAAGGTCACGAGTAATACATCTTTCCTTTAAGCCATCACGAATCCATGAGTTAGTAAGCTGAATTGCATTCTTAGCCCAAAATCCTTCAACTGAAGCCTTCTCCATCCACTCCTTAAGTAAAGGAAGTGCTTTTGGAAGATCAATATAGAGGTGTTTTGTCTTTCTTACCTCTGGAGTTGTACCACATACAGAACAATGTGGGTTAATTAACTCTGTTGGCTCTAAAAGGGTCTGACATGCATCACACTGGTCACCACGAGCGCCTTCTGAACCACAGTGAGGACAAGTTCCTTCAACAAATCTATCTGCTAAGAAGCGTCCACACTTTGGACAGTATAACTGTTCAATTTCACGCTCAGTAATATAACCATGTTTATCAACTTCATTAAAGATTGCTTGTACTATTTCTGTTTGCTTTTGAGTACTAGTTCTTCCAAAGTAATCAAAGGAAATATTAAACCATTTATAAATATCTCTATGAATTGCATGATAGTGGTCACAAAGCTCTCTAGGGGTTACCCCTTCTTTTAAAGCTCTTGTTTCACTTGCTGTACCATATTCATCAGTACCACAAATATAAAGTGTTTCATAACCTCTTAAACGACAGAAACGAGCAAATACATCTGCAGATAAAACCTGAGTTAGGTTACCAAGATGAGGTATATTATTTACATATGGAAGTGCTGAAGTGATTAATCTCTTTTTCATTAAATCCACCTACTTTATTTAAAACTTATAACAGGATAAAGATTTACCCTCTTTTTTGCAAGGTAATTGAAAATAAAAACTATATTACACTTGCCGTTACCTCTTAATTAGTCTACTTTAATCTTATATTTTGTTAAAAAAATGGGAGATTAAGTGTGGACGAAGAAGAAAAAGTCGTGAGACCTGCAAAACGTGGTTTTTCTCTCTCACCTAAAATTATTATTGTTGCACTAATTATCGCTCTGCTAGTTGGTGCCGCAGCATCTTCATTCTTTGTTGTTGATCAAACTGAGCAAGCTGTTGTCCTTAGACTTGGTAAATATAATAGGACAGTAGGTCCTGGTCTTCAAACAAAAATTCCTTTTGGAATTGATACTGTTCATATCGTACCAACTCAGGTTGTTCAAACTTTAACCTTTGGTTATCGTGCGAATGATAGAACTGGAACTGGTTTAAAAGGTGCTTCAAGCTACAAGAGTGAATCAACAATGTTAACTGGAGACTTAAACATTGTTGATGTAGAGTGGATTGTTCAATACAAAATCAATGATCCAAAGAGCTGGTTATTTAATGTTGAAAATAGAGAAACAACTATCAGAGATATTTCTCAATCAGTAATGAATGCACTTGTTGGTGACTTACCTATTTTATCTGTAATGACTAACTTAAGAACTCAGATAGAAATTGAAGCTCAGCAGAATATGCAAGAAATCTTTGATCGCTACAACTTTGGTATTCAAATTGTTACTGTAAAGCTACAAAACATTGTTCCGCCAGAGGGTGATGTACAGGATGCATTTGAAGATGTTAACAAAGCTATTCAAGATATGAATAGATATATTAACGAAGGTAAAGAGTTCTATAACCAAGAAATCCCTGCAGCTCAGGGTGAAGCTAGTAAGTTAATTTTACAAGCTCAAGGTTATGCTGCTGAAAGAGTAAATACGGCAACTGGTGATGCAGCAAGATTTACAGCTTTAGCTGAAGCATATGAAGAAAGTAAGGATATTACTTCTAAGCGTCTCTACTTAGAAACTATGGATGAAATATTAAAGGATAAGAATATTACTCTTGTTGATAAAAATCTTTCACAGTTTCTACCAATTAAAACATTAGGAGGTGCAAAATGAAGAAATTAGTAACTACTTTAGTTGTACTAGCTGTATTACTCGTCATCTTTTTAATGTTAGGTCCTTTCTATATTCTTGAGGAAGGTGAACAGGCAATCGTTACTCGTTTTGGTAAAGTTGTTGATACTCAAACAACTTCAGGTCTTAAATTTAAGATGCCAGTTGTTGATAATGTTACTAAATATACTAAAAAACTTTTAAGCTGGGATGGGGATGCACAAAGAATCCCAACTAAAGAAAATCAATTTATTTGGGTTGATGCTACAGCAAGATGGTATATTAGTGATGTTGCTCTCTTCTATGAAACAGTTG
>NZ_JAXEGN010000064.1:0-13922 GCF_034103065.1 Bullifex sp.
ATATGGGCAATTTCTTCATATACACTTGGTCCTTTGAGGGACAAGGAATGTGCACCAAGTGCTTCTCCGTGATCTGAAGTATAGATAATCATCGCATCTGGTGCGACTTCCCTAACCTTGTTAATTACTCTTCCTAATTCATGGTCCGCAAAGCTATTACAGCCTAAGAATAGTTGAGGCTTAATTTTTAGCTTTGACTTATCTTCCTTAAGATTATCTCCAGCCCAAAGACGCTCTAACTCTGGCTTATCTTCAAGAGTATCAAAATAACTTGGAGTAATAGGAAGTTCATAGCCTTCATACATACTTGCATAAGGCTCTGGACATAAATATGGCTGATGAGGTTCATCCATACTTACTACTAAGAAGAAGTCTTTATCTTTATCTCTTTCAAGGAAATCAATTGCTCTATCAGCAATTCTATGTGCGAAAGTAAAGGATGCATCAATGCCCCCATTTTCTAATGATGCACTTTCTTTTCTTGATTTTCTTCTATCTTCTTCACTTAATTCTTCAAGATAACAGCGCATATCATACCAGTAATCTTTATCATAACCAGCTGGGCAAACACCATTACCAAAATAATCACCACCATCAAGGTGCCACTTACCTATATAAGCACTACTAATACCTTTTGGTTGTAAGTATTCCCCTATTGTCTTTACACCTGCCCAAAGAGGTACGCAGTTTGTAAAGCTACCGTTTGAATGAGGGAATCTTCCTGTAAATATTGCACTTCTTGCAGGTCCACATACAGGTTGACAAGAATATGCTTTATCATATCTGACACCTTCTGATGCAAGTTTATCGAGTTCAGGTGTCTTCATATCAGGATAGCCATAACATCCTACCATATCCCATCTAGTAGTATCTGTCATAAGAAAAACTATCTGTCTTTTAGGTTCCATTTCTACTCCTTATACACTCGTGTGTATATTTATTATCAAATCATATTATCTATCTGTCAATGAAAATATTTGTATAGAAATTTTAATAAGAAAAAAAGCCTCCAACAATAGGAGACTCAAGAAGGATACTTCATAACTTCAATTCGTTATTTCTTAAGATTCTTTACAGCAGCAAGATATTCTTCTACTGTAAGGTTTAAACTCATAGCGGCTTGTTCAACATTAATTAAGTGAATATTAACTAAGTGTTCTGATTGTTCTAACTTACCTATATTGATTCCTTTATCATATCCACTATTAAAGCTTTCTTCTTTCATCTGTTTTACAGCTGGCCACATCTTTATCTTGCCTCCTTCACTTTTAAATTTAGTATCTAAAGACGATGTTTTATTAAGTATCTTGAAGGTTAAATCCTCAAGTGAGTTAAACATCTCTTCTTGTTCCATATACTCTTCAAGCCTTTTCTTATTGTTTGAATACTTTAGACAATTTAATAATAATTCTAAATCAGTCTTCAGTAAACCTTTTGGAATTTCACTATCTTCTTTAACATCTAATAGTACATATGAGACGTCATCAATAAGATAGCCAAACTTGTCTAAGTATTCTTTCTCAAACATTGACTTTAACGTTACTGGACTTTTCCATTTATCTCCAGTTAAGTTAAGCACTATAATAATAACAGGTTTAAGAGGTTTAACCTTTTCTCTTAATTGATAGGTATATAGTAATGCCTTTGCTTTCATTGCTCTAACTACCATGGTTTCATCATGGTAGCCTTGAGACTCTAAACCAATCATTACATAGATATTTCTATCATCTTCTTTTAATGATAATTCCTTCAGGTTATCAATTAAAATCTCATAGGAGTTATCAGGGCCAAAGACCTCTGATCGTACGGGATCAAGCTCTTTGAAGTCACTTGGTTTTGTTACCTCTCTACCTTGGTAAAGAGTATAATTGACTAAGTCACTAAATCTATCGGGTTGGTCAAAATACTCTTTACATATTCTATCTTCTTCTCGTGCCATTAGGCCTCCTTTAGAAGTTAGAAGTACCTTCTATTAATAATAGAGAAAAAAGTTAAAATTTTTACAAATTGGGGTTTTGGATAGAATTAGAGGAGTTGTATTTAAGCCAATTATAATTTAAAAAGCAATAAACAATATTCTTACACTTAAGAAATAAGGGATATAATTTTATTGGGCAATAATAACAACTTGCAACATAAGAAACTCTATTCTAAAATCGATTTAGAGGAATTATGACAGATACTAACGAAAAGAAAACATTGGTCTATCAATCGGTTTTTGCAGATATAATAAGAAGGCAATACAGCCATCAATCCATAATAACGGAAAAGATGCTAATTGATAAATATAATCTAAGTAAATCACCTGTAAGAGAAGCATTAATACAGCTTTGCAGTGATGGAATTCTAGAAAGCTTACCCAGAATTGGCTATAGAATTATTCAACTAAGTATGAAAGATTTATCTGATGCATTAACACTAAGATTATTAATTGAAACGAAAGCACTTGAATACTCTTTCCCTAATATAAATGAAAACAAAATTAATACATTAAAAGTATTGCAGCAAGAAAAAGAAAGTATTGTTGATGTTAAGGATGTTTATGTACATTGGGAGCTTAATGTTAGGTTCCATATTACACTTGCATCATTTAGCAATAATAAATACTTTACCCAAACATTAATGTCACTAATGAAAACCTGTTTTCGTGGTGTTTATGGTTACTATGAAAACTTTTGGGAAGAAGGTGATAACAAAGGGAATATGCCTTACCATGAAATGCTTATAGAAGCATTAGAAAAAAGAGACCTGGAGGAAAGCATAAAAATACTTAAAACCGATATTTCAGATTTAAAATCGTATATATCACTTTCACTCCAGTCTATGGGTTCTATCTGAAATTATACCTCAGATAGAGCCTCTTTAATCCACATTAATCTTTCATATGGGATTTCTGTAGGAAGTGTGCAATCTGCACCAAAAATAAATTTTTCTTTACCAAAATCTTTTACAATTTGTTTTACAGTATTTTGAAGTTCTTCTTTACTTCCATCGACAATTACACCCTTTCTATTAGCAAGCCCACCCATAATAGTTTTACCAGGAAAAAGCTTTTTACCAGCAAATAAATCAAGGTTTGTATCTTCATAAATGCCCCAGTTAACAACATCAGCATAATCAGCATAGCTTCTATATCTATCCATGGCTAAGCCATCCTTACACATATGTAAGAAGCTATACATTCCATTATCTTTAATTGCTTTAAGCATTATTTTATCATAGCTAGCAATAGCTTCTTCAAACTCTTGATCAGTGAAATAACGCTTTTCAGCGCCTAAGGAAGCATAGTAAACACCATCAACTCCAAGTTTAGCCATTTCCTCAATTAAGATAATCATGGTATCTGTAATTATTTTTGCAGCTTCTGTATATGCTTTTTTATTTTCTCTAAAGCATTTGAGATGCTCCATTCTTACCTCTTCATATCCAATCTGTGGCTCAAATGGGTGAATCATTGAAGCTAAAGTACCATGTAGGGTTCCAAGGAAGAATGTTTCATCTGGAGATTGGTCGATGATTTTCTTTATTAAATCAAGCTGAGCCTGAATAAAAGCATCCTTCACTGTATGTTTTGGTAATTCACCCCAAGATGAAATACCATGGTATTTCTCAAACTGAGGGACTAAGTTTTCGTTCATTATTTTCATAATATCAACACCAGTATTTTTATAAAAATCTAAGTGTGATTTAACAGCAGCATCACCAAATGCAACCTCCTTTGGGAAATGAATTGAGAATGTCATTGGGACATGATCAACTCTTTTTCCTTCAATTGCATTTATTACACGTTCTTTGTTTGTCATATAAACTCCTCTTTAATTAAATAATCTTATCTATCCCTATTAATGCTAAAATTGCAGCTTTGATATCAGCTAACAATAAAGAAAGAAGAATACACTCATCACTTTGGTGTCCATGCCCCTTTCCAGCTTCAAATAGGTTTGGTGCATCTTTTAAACCAGGACCAAATCCAAGGGCAAATGGAAGCTTTCGACAATATGTTCCACCTCCCATTGTGTAAGGTTTAAAATCCTTTTTATGAATATGCTCAGCAATAGAACATAAAAGCTTTACAATATCGCTATCTAAAGCGGTATATGATGGAGAAGAACTGCTTTCAAGGTTATAGTACATACCATTCTTACTAGCAAATTCTTTAATCTTGTTATCAACACTATCGATAGAAACGGTAACTGGTGTTCTTGTATCAAAAGATAGATAAATAGTATTATTATCAAACCTTAAAATAGTTCCCATTGATGTGAGTTTTCCTGATGGTTCATCAGATATATCAATACCAAGTCCTTCACCATAACTCTTTGATACACACTGATAAAAAATAGAGAAAGTTTTATTTAATTCATCATCACCTGTGTCTAGCTTAGAAAGAGCATAAAATAGATTTTTAACTGCATTATCTGACTCTTCCGGGAAAGCTGCATGTCCAGCTTTTCCATAAGCTTTTATCACAGTATTTGAATCTATATATTCACACTCAATATTCTTTTCATCAATTCTATAACACCCCTTTAAGGTTGCTGTTGCATATGCTGGAACGGCATTAATCACTTCTCCAGCTTCCATATTTAAAACAGCTGATGAAACCTTTTTAGAAAGGGTAAATCTCATATTTCCTTTTTCACCATGGCAAACGGGGAAATCAGTATCAGGAACTATAGAAAAATATGGGACTTCATTACTTTTTTTGTAAGCCTCAATATCATCCATTCCTGTTTCTTCAGCAGCTCCATAGAAAAGCTCTACTGGATGGTTTAAAGAAATAGAGTGTTCTTTCAAATATCTAAGTGCATAGAGTGATGCAATAGCAGCTCCTTTGTTATCAGCAACTCCTCTTCCAATTACAAATCCATCTTTATATGTCAATTTATAAGGTGGATTAATCCAAGATGAGCCTTCAGGGACTACATCCAAATGGTTAAAAATTCCAATCTTTTTATTTTTTGTATTTCCATATTTTATAAGTAGATACTTATCCTCAGGATTTACGCAGTTAAAACCATAGGATGATGCAATCTCTTTTGCTTTAACTAAAACATCATGACAGCCCTTTCCATATTTAAATCCATCTTCATCTTCTTTTGAAACACTTTTAATCTCAATTAATGAAGCTAAATCCTTTAAATAGCTTTCTTTATTTTCTTCTATCCAAGAATCAATTAATGATTCTAAATTTTTATCAAATTCCATATCATCCTCATACCTTGTGGCAAGCACACATATGGCCACAACCAATATCTCTTAATTCTGGTTTTTCTTTTCTACATCTCTCATCCGCATAAGGACAGCGAGTATTAAAATAGCAACCCTTAGGTGGATTAATTGGAGAAGGCACATCGCCTTCTAGGACAGAGATTTCTCTTTTCCTTCCTACTTCTGCTATAGGAACAGCAGATAAAAGCGCCTTAGTATATGGATGAGCTGCATGGCTGTATAGTTCATCCTTTTCTGCAAGTTCTACGACTCTACCTAAATACATAACAGCGATTCTATCGCTGATATACTTAACTACAGATAAATCATGACTGATAAACATATAGGTTAAGTTTTTCTCTTTTTGTAAGGTATTTAAGAGATTTAATACTTGAGAACGAACAGAAACATCAAGAGCTGAAACAGGTTCATCACAAACTACAAATTCAGGATCAAGAATAATTGCTCTTGCAATAACTATTCTTTGTCTTTGACCTCCGGAGAATTCATGCGGATAACGATTTAATTGCTCTTCAGTTAAACCAACTTGCTTCATAATTTGAAAAACCTTTTCCATCCTCTCACTCTCATTTCCAATGTTAAAAACATCAAGGGGAGCTTTAATTAAATCTTTAACTGTCATACGAGGATTTAATGAAGCATAAGGATCCTGGAAGACAAGCTGTAAACGCTTACGCATCTGTCTCATATCTTCTTTTGATAGAGAAACTAAATCAGTTTTATCGTAAATTACTTTACCACTTGTAGGTTCCGTTAAACGTAAAATAGAGCGGCCTAATGTTGATTTACCACAACCTGATTCACCAACTATACCTAGAGTTTCACCTTTAAATATATCAAGAGATACATTATCAACTGCATGTACATAGCTTAGAGGCTTTCCAAAGAAACTTTTCTTTGAAATGAAGTTCTTTGTAAGATTTTCAATTTTTACAAGAGTCTTATCTTCCATTTGTTCGCTCCTCATATTTCCAGCACCTTACTTTATGTCCATTCAAATCAAAAAGGGATGGTTCTTTTTCAAAGCATTTCTTACAAGTCTCTGAGCATCTAGTAGAGAATCTACACCCCTTTGGCATATCTGTAAGGCTTGGTACGCTACCACTTATTGTAAAAAGCTCTTCATTTGGATTTGTTGATAGTTTTGGAATAGATTTTAATAACCCTGATGTATATGGGTGTAATGGACTTTCAAATAGACTCTTTGCATCAGCATATTCCATCTCTTTTCCAGCATACATAACCATTACATAATCAGCCATCTCAGCCACTACACCCATATCATGTGTAATCAATATTATTGAGGTATTATTCTCATTCTTTAAATTATTCATCAGCTTCAAAATCTGAGCTTGAATAGTAACATCCAATGCTGTAGTTGGTTCATCAGCAATTAAGAGTTCATTATTTCCTGCGGAGAGTGCCATTGCAATCATAACACGTTGTCTCATGCCACCTGAAAGCTGATGGGGATATTCCTTCATTCTCTTAGCAGGCTCAGGAATTCCAACATCTGTTAAGATGCTTAAAGCCTTTTTTTCAAGTTCCTTTTTATCAATATTTGGCGAGTGAACTTTAATGGCCTCTATAACTTGTTTTCCAATTGTCATTACAGGATTTAAACCTGTCATAGAATCTTGGAAAATCATAGAAATCTTATTCCCTCTGATTTTTCTAATACCATCTTCATCAAGCTTTAGAATATCGACACCATCAAATAGGATTTCACCTTCCTCAATAGTACCAGTAGTCTTAGGAATCAAGCGAAGAATAGAAAGAGAGGTAACACTTTTTCCACAGCCTGATTCACCTACTATACATAGACATTTACCCTTTTCAACAGAAAAAGATATTTTATCGACGGCAGTAACCTTACCTTTCTTTCCTGTAAATACAGTTTTAAGTCCTTTAACTTCTAATATTTCATTACTCATATCTTCGCCTCATTTCTAAGAGCCTGCCCAATATAGAGCAGGCAATTATTAAATAATAGTTCAGTCCTGAACCTTCCAGAGCCAAACACACTTGTTTGTATTAAGATCAACTGGGATAGTTGGAATATTTGATACTCTTGTTGTATGAGCAACAAGCTGGTTCTGAGAGTAAAGGTATACATATGGAACCTGCTCTTTAATAAGGAGCTGGTATTGATCCATAAGTTCATGTCTTTCAGCTGGGTTAGCTAACAGAGAACTCTTCATACCAATTTCGCCAAGAGTTGGATCTGTAAGCTGAGAGAAGTTGTTAAGGTAACCAACAGTTACGTTTGGAACACTCTCAGTTGGGTCGATAGAACCTTGGAAACCGATGAAACTAAAATCAAAATCTCCGTTTCTTGTGTTTGTTAGCAATGTTGGGAAGTCAAGAGTCTGTATTTCTACTTTCAAACCAATCTTCTGAAGATCCTGTTGGATAAGTACAGCTGAGTTCTGTCTGATTGTATTACCTGTTGAAACAAGCATCTTTAATGTCTTAGAAGTATCAAATCCTGAATTCTTGATAATCTGAGCAGCCTTCTCTGGGTTATACTCGATTGGGAGCATTGCTTGGTTGAAGTAAGGATGGTTCTCAACGAGTGGTCCAATAACTGGTCTACCTTCGCCAAGTAATAGAGACTGTACAAGAGTATCTCTGTTTACAGCAATATTAATTGCTTGTCTTACTTCCTGAGGAAGGTGCTGTGTATTAACAACCATTGTCTGGTAACCAAATGAAGGAAGAGACATAGTTTCGATATTCTTAGCACTCTTAGCCGCATCCCAGTCTGTGAGAGGAATTGAGCTATCAGCACTGGTTACATCAATTTCACCACTCATTAATCCAGCGAGAAGATTTGGAGCTGTAACTACACGATAAACGAGTCTATCGAAATCTGGTGCGCCAAGATAATAATCTTTGTTAGCCTTGAACTCTACTCTTTCACCAGCAATCTGGCTATCGAAGATACATGGACCATCACTAACAGGATTCTGCCAGAAGCTATCTGTTGCAAGCTTATCATCTGGAATATCCTTCAAAAGATGTGAAGGTATAATATAGAAGTCTCTATTGATTAATGCATATATGATTGTAGGATCCATTGGAGACTTTAAATTAAACTGTACTGTATGATCATCGACTGCAATAACTTCAATACTATTTGGAGCTAATTCCATACCTGAGTCATCTGTACCTTTGAAGTACTGCATTCTAATGCGTCTTGGATATGCAAATTCAGCAGATGAAGCAACCTGTGCAGAATAAACTACGTCCTCAGCTGTTACAGGTGTACCATCTGTCCACTTTGCATTTGGATTTAAGTGATATGTAATTACATCACTTGCTTCATTTGTTTCCCAGCTTGAAGCAAGACGTGGATCAAATGTTCCATCTGTCTTGATAACCATCAAACGCTCAAACATTAAATCAATAAGGTTATCTGATCCCTGGTTAGTTGTATTCATTGGCATGAATGTATCCCAGTTACCTGTTTGTGCGATTGTTACTACCTTCTCAGTCTTAGCTTGAGAAGTTGTCTTTGACTCTTGAGCTCCACCAGCAAATACTACTGATAAAGCAACAAAAGCAATAAGAAGAAGTGTAAATAATCTTTTCATTTTATCCTCCGTTATTTCTTTTTTATTGTCATTTTTGAATCAAGAGCATCACGTAAGCCATCGCCAATAAAGTTGATGCTACAAACTGTAAGAACTAATAAAATACCTGGTGGTATCCATAGCCATGGGCGATGTGATAGTACAACTATCGATTGAGCTGCATAGAGAATATTTCCCCAGCTAGCCATTGGTGGTTGAACACCCATACCCAAGAAGCTTAATGCTGATTCCTGGATAATTGCTTGCGCCATTCTGAATGTAAAGTTAATTAATACAGGTGTAAAAGCATTAGGTATAATATATGAAACTAATATTTTAAAATCCTTTGTACCAATTGCTTTAGCAGACTCTACATATTCTTTATTTCTTACTGTAAGTACATTACCATACATAAGCTTTGCAAAGTCGGTCCATCCTAAAACACCAATTACTAATGTAACGGTCCAAACAGAGGGACCAAATATAGCAACTAGTACTAGAATTAATATCATTGAAGGGAATGACATAAAGATATCAGCTAAACGCATGATGATTGTCTCCCAAATTCCGCCATAGTAACCAGCAATTAAGCCTAAAGGAATTCCTACAATCATACTGATAATTGCTGAAAGTAAACCGACTTGAAGAGATACTCTTCCTCCATACATCAAACGAGCAAAAACATCTCTACCTAAATCATCACAGCCAAAAAAATGTGCTTTACTAGGAGCTGCATTAAAAGCTGTAGGATCAGATGTGTATGGGTCCATATTAAAGATAATAGGAAGCAAAATTACGCAAATAAGCTCTATTATGATTACTATAAGGCCTACCATTGCAAGTTTATGAGATAAAAATCTCTTTACAACGTCCTTGTAATAGGAGTCTGCTTTAATATTTTTATTATTTTCCATAGTAGCTCCTATCTCTTTTCTCTAATTTTTGGATCTAAAAATCCATAAACAATATCAACAACAACATTACCAATCAAAACTGCTACAGCTATTACAACTGTGATACCCATAATTGCAGGATAGTCACGTGCATTAATTGACTGAACCATCAAGTTACCTAGTCCTGGCCATCCAAATACTTGTTCAGCAACTACAGCACCACCAAAGAGGAAAGGGATCATAGTGCTAAGTACAGTTACAACTGGAATAAGTGCATTTCTAAGTCCATGCTTTATGATAACAATTCTTTCTTTAAGACCTTTGGCTCTTGCAGTTCTAATGAAATCTTCTTGGAATACCTCAAGCATACTTCCACGAGTCTGTCTTAAAATTGAACCAATATTAAAAATAGCTAAGACAGCTGCTGGAAGAATTAAATGCTTCATTAAGGACAAAATACTTCTTGTTCCTGAGTCATACATTCCACCCATTGGAAGTATTCCTAATTTTACAGAAAAGACATAAATTAAGATTAATCCTGTAAAAAATGTTGGAGTTGATGCACCAACAAATGAAAGCCCACTAGAAATATAATCCCAAGCAGAATAAGGCTTATAAGCACTCATTATTCCAAGTGGAACTGCAATCAAGATAGCAATTACTGTACTTATTACAGTTAAAAGTAATGTCGGCCCTAATCTCTCTAGTACCATTTGTGATACTGGAAGATTAGTTCTATAGGATGTTCCAAGATTACCTCTTAACATATTACCAAGCCACCTAAAATACTGCACAACAATTGGGTCATCAAGTCCCATTTGATGCTCAAGAACCGCACGATCTGCCTCAGTTGCCATCGGGTCCGCAAGAAGTAGTTCAAGTGGAGATCCTGGAGCAAGGCATGAAATAATGAAGACAAGAATAGTTATCCCCAAAAAAGTTGGGATAGCAACTAGTAATCTCTTCAATACATATTTGCCCATTTTTTACCTCCAAAGGGAGAATCTGTTTGTCTTTTTCTGATATTATTACTGCAATATCACTGATATTATCACTCGGATTATTAGAGCCGTCAACAAAAAGTTTATAATTCTTTAAAATAGTTTAATTTGTTACTATAAAAGACAATCTTTATTTTTTAGCTTGACAAATATATGTTAAACTCAAATAATTATATCTGTCTTTTGTTCTGATTTATTTATGCAAGCATCATTATTATTGATAGGAGATGCTATAAATGAAGCCATTTGAACGCCTTTTAAAATATGTAACCTTTGATACAGAGTCTCAAACAAACTCTACTACTTTTCCTTCTACTTTAAAGCAACTTGAATTAGCTAAATATCTTGTTACAGAGATGAAAGAGATAGGAATTGATGATGCTTTCCTAGATGATAATGGATATGTATATGGAACAATTAATCCATCAACAGGTTTAGAAGAAAAGCCTGGTTTTGCTTTAATTGCTCACATGGATACCTCTCCAGATGTAACAGGGAAAAATGTTAAACCACATATAGTTCATTACAATGGTGGAGATATCATATTAAATGAAGAAAAAAATATAGTAACAAAACTATCAGATTTTCCAGATCTAGAAAAACATATTAACCAGCACATAATCGTAACTGATGGGAATACTTTATTAGGTGCTGATGATAAGGCTGGAATTGCTGAAATAATGACTATGGCTGAGACTCTTATTAATGATAAATCTAGAAAGCATCCATTAATTCAAATTGTATTTACACCAGACGAAGAGGTAGGACATGGTGTTGATAAAATTGATATGAATAA
Organism: Bullifex sp.; assembly: GCF_034103065.1. Lineage (NCBI taxonomy): Bacteria > Pseudomonadati > Spirochaetota > Spirochaetia > Spirochaetales > Spirochaetaceae > Bullifex > Bullifex sp. Next base: position 11,498 of record NZ_JAXEGN010000064.1, read on the forward strand.
AATTAAAGTTAATAAAGGATATACAGTTGATGGAGGTTATATATCAATATTCCAATATGAAACATTTAATGGATCAACAGCTACTATAAAGATAAAGGGTAGAAGTGTTCATCCTGGATATTCAAAATGGAAGATGAAAAATGCATGCTTAATCGCTAATGAATTCAATTCATTACTTCCTCAACATGAGATACCTGCTACAACAGAAAACAGAGAAGGTTTCTACCACCTTATGTCTATTAATGCCAATGTTGAAGAGGCAACTCTTAAATATATACTTCGTGACCATGATTATAAAAAGCTTTTGCAAAGAGAAGAGATGATAAAAAAAGCAGCAACCTTTATATGTGATAAATATGGCCAAGATACTGTTAAGGTTGAGATTGAAGAAGGCTACAGAAACATGGGTGAAGAAGTAATTAAACACCCAGAGTTAATTGATTCGGCATTAGAGGCAATAAGATCTATTGGAATTGAACCTCAAATAGAAGCTGTTAGAGGTGGTACCGATGGATCTCGTTTATCATTTATGGGCCTTGCCTGCCCTAACCTTCCAACAGGTTGTCAAAATGGCCATAGTAGACATGAGTATATAAGTGTAGAGGATATGGATAAGTGTACTGAAATTCTACTTAAACTATCTTCAATAATGGCATGAGGAAAAAATGGACATATCAGATAAAACAGAGTATGTATACACAGCTATACTCAAAGACATTATTAGAAATGTTTACAACCAAAGTTCAATAATTACTGAAAAGAGTTTATTAAATAAATATCAGGTATCACGTTCTCCTGTTCGAGAGGCTCTATTAATGCTTTGCAATGAAGAAATATTGCAAAGCGTTCCTAGAGTTGGCTATAGGATAAAACCTATAAGCATAAAGGGTATTAAGGATGCTATTGCTCTTAGATTAATTATTGAACAAGCTGCTATGGAAATTTATTTTCCCAAGCTAACAGATAAAAATATAGATAAACTGGAAGAGTTATATAAAAAAGGAGAGGAGATAGAAAAGGAACAGGATGCTTTCATTCATTGGAATTTAAATAAAGAATTCCATCTTACATTAACAGCTATGAGTGGTAACTCATACTACACTAAGACATTAGAGAAAATAATGAAGCAATGCTTTAGGGGAGCTTCTCAATACTATGGAGAGTCATGGGAAAATAATCTCCATAGAGAAGACATGCGTTGGCATAGAAAATTAATAGATGCATTAAAAAATAAAGATAGTGTTGAAGCGAATAAAATATTATGTAACGACATCAACGACTATCTTTGTAGCTTTAATACATTTTGATGATATTAATTATTATCAAGCATTACGTCTAAGATTACTTTATCTGTATCACGCATTCCATTTGATGCTATTTCACCAATTCCAGATACCGTTTCCTCAACATTTTGCTTTACGATACCTTCGCCTGAATGGTAAACACGATTTCTCATAGCCATTTCATGAGCGATGTAAGCAGCATTTACTGCTACTGCTATTTTACCAGCACAGGAAGGTTTTGCACCATCGCAAATCATACCCGAGATAGTGGCAAGAGTATTAACAATTGTATCATCAATTTCTTTCTCGCTACCACCATCAAGCCATGTAATAGCAGCGCCTGAGCCACATGCAGCACATACAACGCCACAATAAGCAGAAAGTCGTCCGATGAGTGTTTTTTGATGGATTGCTAATAAATTCGAAAGTGCAAGTGCTCTAATTAATTTTTCTTCTCCAACATTTTTGCTATTAGCATATACAATTACTGGAACTGATACTGTAATACCTTGGTTACCACTTCCAGAATTAATGATAACCGGAAGAGAGCAACCACTCATTCTTGCATCGCTACCAGCGGCTGCAGTAGCAGCTGCTGCAGATGCAACATTTACAAAAGGATCAACAATAATAGTCTTTCCAACCTCTGCTCCCCATTGATTTGAGAGCCCCTCCTTACATATAGCAATATTGCATTCAATCTGGGGCTTTATTATTTCTTTAATCTTTTCTAGTTCTATATTCTCAGCAAAATCAATTATCCCTGATACTGTCATAGATGTGCGATCTGTTAAGTTATCATTGATATCATTTTCAGAGAAATCTTCCTTATAGATAACTTCTCCATTTTTTTCAATTCTTACGATATTAGTGTGTTGATGGACAACTTCAATAAGAGCACTTTCACTTCCATATGACATCTTAATGATAAAATGGAGCTTAGCATTAGTATCTAAAAGTGAAATCTTTACTTCATGAGTTTCAATATACTTCTTTATCTCTGAAATCTTAGACTCATCTATATTTTCAAGAACCTCAAGATTTTTAGATGCATCACCAAAGAGCATTCCAGCAACAACTGCAGTCTCTATACCCTTCATGCCACCACAATTTGGAACTACTACAGCTTTGACATTTTTAAT
>NZ_JAXEGN010000065.1:0-13668 GCF_034103065.1 Bullifex sp.
TTGCCATTATAGTATCAACAATTTGTATTGTCCTATTAAACTTTATTTGTTCATTTACAGGTTCTTCTATTGTTACAAATATAGATTTAATAGTAATGGCAATAACAACATCTCTGTTTTGTTTTGCTGCAGGGTGTTTCTTTTCTTCAATTACTACCCTATTTAAACCTTTTATTTCTTTTATAGTAATTGGAACTATTTGTCTATTATACTTTACTGTATTTTCAAACATTGAAGAGATAATAACTGTTTCAATTAGTAATAAAACTGTTAATTTTGCCGAGCCGATTTCTGGAGTTATCTTAGCAGTAATCTTCTATATTGGTTCATTAATAATTCATAACTTAAGGCTTAGTGATATGAAAACTACTTCAATTAGTTAATAAATGCTTTTAAAAGATAAAGGCTGTGGCAATCCACAGCCTTTATTAGTATCTATTGTAATTAATCAGCTATTTAAAAGGAGCATGCTGAATACAAGTGTAAAGAGAGCTACTGTTTCAACGATACCTACTACGATGAAGTAGTTAGCTGTACCTTTACCTGTCTCTGCTAATGCATCTGCTGAGCAAGCTGCAACCTTACCCTGTAAGAATGCTGATAAACCAATTGCAAGACCACCAAATACACCAACACCAAGACACATAAGCATGTTACCTGTAGCCTGGAAAGCAGAGTTGATGAAGTTCATGAGCAAGAAGCCGTAGATTGTCTGTGTTAAAGGTGCACCTGCGAAAGCAACCATGATAAATGGAGCTGGCTTACCTTCTGAATAACACTTCTTCCATCCACCTACTGCAGACTGTGCAGCGAGACCTGCACCAAGACCTGAACCAATGGCTGAAAAACAAAGAGCACAAACCATACCTACATAAGCTAAATTAGACATATTAATATCTCCTTTGTAAACTTTTATTATTTAATTGCCGTTTCTCTAAACGGATCGTAATTGTATCCAGTCCACTCCATGCCGAGCTGATTGGAGAATTCGAGAAGATTGAGTCTTACGCCATGTACTACGACGCTAAGCAATCCCATTACAAGGTTTAGTGCATGTCCAATTACAAGTACGAGTATACCTGCAGGAAGCGCAAAACCAGATAATAAACCACCTGCCATTTCGTTGAATGAATCAGCGATAGCAAGAGAAGCCATACCTACTGCAAAAAGTCTAATATAGCTCATCACATTACCAAAACAGCTAATTGTGTTTAAGAATACTGTGAAAGCATCTGAAAGACTCTTTACTAAACCTTTAGAAAACTTAAGTCCTGGCTCTTGTTTTCCAAAGAGACATACTAGGATAAATCCACATGCAACTCCACCTACGATTAATCCAAAGTTTACTTCTTCATTCAATACTAGGAATAGAACAAGCATGTAAATCACTAATACATCTATAAGCCATCCAATATCTGCAATAAATGAAAGGTTCTTTTCTTTAATCTTACTTACTACATTAATTACGCAAGCAAGTCCGATTTGGCTTGCACCAAGGATAAAACAGAACTTCATTACACAGTTTTGTGCAAATGCAGATTCAATACCATATAACTCCATAGAGAAGTTACAAATCGATGGTATTATAAATAGCTTCAGAAATGGTAATGCATTAATAATTTGTACACTACCAAACCAAGTGCCAGTTAAAGCACCCCATACTATTGTCGTCGCGCCTAGAACATAGATAAGAATTACTATGTCACTTGCCTTTTTACTCTTTATATGTATTAGAGCTGCGATTAATACGAAAATAAGTCCATACCCTGCATCTCCAATAATCATAGCAAAGAAAAGTGAGAAATATAAAAGGAAGTACAAAGAAATATCATATTCTCTGTATCCAGGTACAGTACCAAGGATGTCATAAAGAGGTTTAATAATTCTAATAAGACCTTTATATTTAATCTTTGTAGGAGGATTTTCATCATCCTTAATTTCATCAATTAAATATGCATAGCCTTTTTCAGAAGCATAATCCTTAAATGAAGTAATATCGTCCTGAGGAATATATCCATGTAGGAGAGTAATTACTTCAACATCCTCACAGGTTGCATCAACCTTTTCAAATAAAGAATCTTGACTAGCTAAATTAATTCTCTTCTTATACTCACTAGTATAACAAGAAGCATTAACTAAAGACTCTTTTATAAATGAAAGTCTATTATTGAGTTCCTTTTCCTTTGCTAAAACATCAGAAAGTGAAACTTCATTAGGGATAAACTCATTGGCAGGGAAAGTTTTATCAAGAGGCTTTCCAATTACTGCAATTGCATTCATTGAGTTAACTTCTTTTAATGAAATAAAGCTAACATCTTCTTGATTCTTTAATGTTTCCTTTTCCTTTTTACCAATAGTGTAGAAATAAAGACTAACACCATTATCTGTTAAGAACTTTAAGTCTGATGGAGAAAAATCTCCCCAAGGTTCAAGTTCTGCTTTAACAAATGATAGTTTTCTTAATTCCTCTACATTTTGGCTTCTTTCAGCAATAAGACTTTTTAAGGTGTTATCTAGTTCTTTAAACTCTTTAGCACTTAAGCTCTTTTGCTCAATGTTCTTTTGTTTACCACACTCCTCTTTGATCGCAGCTAAAACATTCATCATACTCGTGATATCACGATCAATGATATCTGATGCCTCTGAGCTCTTTTTAAGAGAGGATATATGCATTAATCCTAGCTTTCTTAGGCTTTTTAGCATTTCTTTCTTTTCAGCTACTGGTGCTGCAAGAGTTACACTTAACATGCCTTCAATCATGCACTTTCCTCCTTTGTAAGTTTCTTTTTAGCGATCTTTCCTCTTACGACAGCAGAGGTCTGCTGATCACCGAGATAAATGCCAATTCTTCTGATATTCTCTTTTGCTTCAGGTATTTTAACCTTCTCAAAGAGATTAACACGCTGACTCGTTGTCCTTAACTCCTTATTAAGTAAATCAATTTGTTCTTGAAGTGTTTTAACTTTTGCATCAAAGACACTTGCTTTCTTTAAAGCTTCAAGACCAGCATCTACCCAAAGTGGGTATTCAAAGAGAGAATAAGGAATGTCCTGAAATGTCAAATCCTCAAAGACAGGAATTTCGACACCAGCAATATTACCCTTACCTTTCTTAATTTCATCAATCTTAACAAGGTTATCTAGACTATGGAGAGAATCAAAAGAACTGTTTTCACCGAAGACAGCAATCCAGTGTTGTAGTGAGTCAATTAACTCCTGTTGAGCTTTTTTGTACTCCACTATCTCACCTTCAATTTGTCTAATGACAGTTTGAAGCTGCTGCTTTTTTAATTGCAGTGTAGGAAGGTAGCGATTAAATTGTTTAAGCGCATCCTTCTGCTTCTTCTGTTCATTCTTTGTCAGTTTGACAGCCATAAAACACTCTCCTTATTTAGGCCAGTATTTGCTGATTAAATCAGACTTTAATCCAGTTTCGTTCTTTTCAAAACACTCAGAAAGAATTTCCCATCCAAGATCAAGAGCTTCTTCTAGAGGAATGTTTACAGAAAGATCCATTAACTTAGTTTCAAATAATGAACCATACTTTAATAACTTTTCATCCCATTCACTCATTAAGAATCCCATTGCCTTCTTCTCAACAGATTCTTTATAAGCTGCATAAAGCTTAATCATAGCATCCATTAGGGCTCTATGGTCATCTCTAGTATCCTTATTTACCTGTTGCTTAAGACGGCTTAATGAACCAAATGGCTCAATGTGACCACCTCTAAGGTAGTACTGACCTTCTGTAATATATCCAGTATTATCTGGAACTGGGTGAGTAACGTCATCACCAGGCATTGTTGTAACACCTAAAATTGTAACACTTCCTGCACCTTCAAAGTCTACAGCCTTCTCATAGCGAGCAGCTAAGTTAGAGTAAAGATCTCCTGGATAACCTCTATTAGATGGTACCTGGTCCATAGTAATTGCCATTTCTTTTAGAGAGTCACAGTAGTTAGTCATATCGGTAAGAAGTACAAGTACTTTTTTACCTTTAATAGCAAATTGTTCTGCAACAGCAAGTGCCATATCAGGAACAAGTGTACACTCTACAGTTGGGTCTGATGCAGTATGAATAAACATAATTGTTCTACTCATAGCACCACTCTTTTCAAGAGTTTCTTTGAAGAATAGGTAGTCATCATATTTAAGACCCATACCACCAAGAACAATCAAATCAACCTCAGCTTGCATAGCAATTCTTGCAAGAAGCTGGTTGTATGGTTCACCTGAAATAGAGAAGATAGGTAATTTCTGTGATTCAACGAGTGTATTAAATACGTCAATCATAGGAATACCTGTTCTAATCATGTTTCTTGGAATAATTCTTCTAGCTGGGTTTACAGATGGTCCACCAATTTCAATCATGTTTTCATTTAATGCAGGTCCATTATCTCTTGGCTCGCCAGAACCATTAAAGATTCTACCAAGTAAGTTATCTGAGAAACTTACTCTCATTGGTACACCTAAGAACCTAACACTGTCTCCAGTACTAATACCTTGAGCGCCACTAAAAACTTGCAAAGAAACTAAATCATGATCAAGTTTAATTACGTTAGCGTAGCTTACACCTGATTTTGTTGTAACTTCTGCAAGGTCCTGGTTCTTAACACCCGTTGCTCTTACAGTGATTACGTTTCCCACAATAGATTCAATTTTTGTATATACTTTCTGCATGATTAACCCCTCTTCTTTTCACTATATAGCGTGATTAATTCAGCTTTTCTTACACTATAAGATTTATCACTCTCAGCTGTACCATTCCAGTCTAAGAATGCCTGTCTTACCTTGTTAAAGAAGAGTCTTACATCTTTCTTATCTTGAAGGTCATAATCACTCATCAAAATATCATAAAGTACATTAAAGGTTTCAATTTGTCTTTCAACAGTAACTTGAGCATCTACTGGGTCGAATGAGTTCTGCTGTAAGTATACGCTATCTAATAATTCGCCCTTTTGGTAAGTAATGTAGTCTTCAAGTGAAGTACCTTCTTCACCTACTACCTTCATCATCTGGTTAACTTCATTACCTCTTAGGAGAACTTTATAAGCTGCATTTACTTCTTTAGCTGGTAAAACACCTTCATACTTTGACCAGGAATCAAGTGGATCAATTGCAGGATACTTTCTTGCATCAGATCTTTCACGAGAAAGTCCATGGAAAGCACCTACTACCTTTAATGTTGCCTGAGTTACAGGCTCTTCGAAGTTACCACCTGCTGGAGATACTGTACCACCAATAGTTACAGAAGCAGTTGTTCCATCCTTTAATCTTACCTTACCAGCTCTTTCATAGAACTCAGCAATTCTTGATTCAAGGTAAGCAGGGAAAGCTTCCTCTCCAGGAATTTCTTCAAGTCTACCACTCATCTCTCTCATAGCTTGAGCCCAACGAGAAGTTGAGTCTGCTAGCAGAAGAACATCAAGTCCCATATTTCTATAGTACTCGGCGAGTGTTACCGCAGTATAAACAGATGCTTCACGAGCGGCAACAGGCATTGAAGAAGTATTACAAATAATAATAGTTCTTTCCATCAAGCTTCTGCCTGTTTTTGGGTCAATTAGTTCAGGGAATTCCTTAAGAACTTCTACTACCTCACCTGCTCTTTCACCACAAGCTGCAATAATTACAATATCAACATCAGCATTTTTACTTGTTAAGTGCTGAAGTACGGTTTTACCAGCACCAAATGGGCCTGGAATACAGTATGTACCACCCTTAGCAACTGGCAAGAAGGTATCGATAAGACGAATCTTAGTAACCATTGTTTCATCTGGTCTAAGTCTCTCCTCATAGCATTTAATAGCTTTTTTTACAGGCCATTCAAATACCATTGAAAGCTCTTTCTTTTCGCCCTTATCGTTTTCAATTACAGCAATTGTGCTTCTTACATTGTATGTTCCAGCGCCATTAATTGATAATACCTTCCACTCTCCTAGTAGGTTAAATGGAACCATTATTTTATGTGTAAATACACCTTCTGGAACTGTACCAAGAGTATCTCCAGCAACTACTGTATCACCAACTTTTGCAACAGGTGTAAAAGGCCAATCCTTATCAGGAATAGCTGTAAGATATACACCTCGCTGTAAGAAGAATCCACACTCCTCAGCAAGTTTTGGGAGTGGATTTTGAAGACCATCATAAATTTGAGTTAATAAGCCTGGTCCAAGTTCTGCAGATAACAGCTCACCAGTAAACTCAACCTCGTCACCAACAGCGACACCACCAGTCATTTCATATACCTGGAGGGAGGCTGTATTACCGTTGATTCTGATAACTTCACTCTTTAAACGAGTATCACCTAAAAGGATGTAACCTACTTCGTTCTTTGTGATAGCACCTGTGAATTCAACATTTACCATGTTGCCGTTGACGGAGACAACACGTCCTCTGTTATTATCCATATTTCTACCTCTAGCGGAATATTTCCTCTTTCAATGTTCCAAAGAGTTTTGAGAATTCCTCATTACCCTTTTCCACAGTAAAGACAGATAGTCTTGAAAGGATTTGAAGTCTAAGCGCATAACTAATTAAAAATGTAAGGTCAAAGTAGTGCCCAAGACCTGTTTCTTTTTCTAAAAAGTCCCAATAAAGATTTAAAATAATCTTTTCACCCTCAAGAGGATCCTTTGAGTACACAGCCTTCTTTACTATTTCCCTAATGCGGTTTTCTTTCTCACCCTTATTGACATATATATCGTCATTAAGTCCTAGCTTCTTTGCTCTTTCTTCTATTAGTGCTTGATCAACCATTGATCTGAAGTGAGAAAACTCTTTAATAAAATGATTTCCTTTTACTTCATCACTACCATTTAAGGTTGCATGAGAAAGAATTTCAAAATCTTTTTTAGATAGATATCCCTTACAAAGATTTAAAAATTCTTCCATTGTCATATAGCTGGTCATATCACTCTTAAGAGCAGGAAGTGTCGGTACTAGATAGTAATAATTACCCATAAGCTGTCCTATCAGCCGATAAGCTCTTTAAGCCTCTCGGAAAGATATGGTTTAATCAGAAGAGCACATTCTTCTGCAGACATATCAATATATCCTGATCCATCATTGCTTGTAAGTTTAATACCAGAAAGCACACCTTTACTCTCTTTTAAGAAATCCTTTTCCTTAATCTTTTGAGCAACTTCCTTAGTAAGAGCCTTAAATACATCATCCTTTAAACCTTCAGAAACCTCAGCTGTAACACCATTTAAATCTGCATTAACTGCTTGAGTAATTAATGAAGCTAGTAAAGTTGGGTCCATAGCCTTTTTGCAATCATCTGTAAGGATTTTATTAAATAGAGACTCAACGTTTTGCTTTAAAGAAAGAGTAACATCTCTTCCTGCCTGAACGATTTGTGCTTTAGCACTCTCAGCTTCTAGCTTGGCACTGTTTTTTGCATCTTGGATGATTTTCTCACTTTCAGCTTTTGCTTTCTTGATTATCTCATCAGCTTCTGCTTTAGCAGATGCAAGGATCTCAGCACTCTGTTTTTTAGCTTCTTCTATACCTTCTTTCTTGATAGAAGCAACTAAATCTTGAATCTGTTGTTCCATTTTGTCCACCTTTATGATAATAATAGATCAAAAAATCTCACTTTTAATGATAATATAAATGAATTAGAAAGGAAATGAAAAAAAAATACAATTTATGGAAGAATATTTGATTGGTAAGAAAGAAAAAGGTATTTTTAGAATTTACAATTTAAAAACAGATAAATCATATTTTGGCATTACAAAAGATATAATAAAAACTCGTGCTGAAGAACGATTTATGCTCGATTTAGGACTTCATAAATGCCAAGAGCTCCAAGAGGATTATAAAACAACAGGTCTTGAATTATTTGTAATTGATTTAGTCAAAATTGCAAATGAGGAGGACGAATTAGATGCCCTCCTCTCAGAAACTATAGCAGAATTTACTGCTAAAGGTATTACTCTTTATCAAGCTTAATTAATTCTCTTATACCTTCAATAGCAACTTTAATTGCATTAGTAGTGTCATGAAGCTTAGGATTATCCATTCCTAAAGCTTCTCTTTCTTGGTTACCAACAACAAAGAATTCCGAGCCACATCTAACACCAAGTCTTGCAGCAACAGTAAATAGAGCTGCAGATTCCATTTCAGAGGCTAATACACCAAGACGTTTCCATGCTTCCCATTTATTCTTTAACTCATAACTAACTGGCATGATATCTGGGTCGTGTTGACCGTAGAAACTATCCTTACATTGAACAACGCCCATGTGATATCTAAAACCTAATTTTTTAGCAGCACTTCTGAGTGCAAGAGCACAATCGAAATCGGCAACTGCAGGAAATTCAATTGGAGCATATTCTCTACTAGTCCCTTCCATTCTTACTGCACCAGTGGCAATTACAACATCACCACCCATTACAGGAAGTGCAATACCACCACAAGTTCCCATTCTTATAAATGTATCAGCACCACATTTATATAACTCTTCCATTGCAATACTTGCAGATGGTCCTCCGATTCCAGTACTAGTTACACTAACCTTTTCACCATCTAAATAACCTGTATATGTAACATATTCTCTTGAGTCGGCAATTAAAACTGCATCATCTAAGTACTTTGCAATTAGAGGTACTCTTTTAGGATCTCCAGGTAAAATAACATATCTACCTACATCACCCTTTTTAATGTGTAAGTGGTACTGTATACCTGTTCCATTCATGTAATCAGACATAAACCCTCCAAATATTTAATAATAAATAATTATACTTAATTAACAATCAAAAGCAATTATTATATTTAAGTTGTTGAATCTTATGTTTAATGTGATATAATTTTGACATCTTTATGCAGGAGTGTCAAAAATAAATGGATAAAAAATTACAACCTTTATTTACGCCATGGAAAATAGGTTCATTAGAGATAAAGAATAGAATTGTATTAACCAGTATGGGTGGAACAGATCTCTTTGGTTGGATGGAAAAAAATCACTTCGATAAGGCTGGTGCACAATTTATCATGAATGTTGCTAAAAACAACGTTGGTTTAGTACTTCCTGGTTGTCAACCAGTTTATAATCCTATGTTTGGTCAATGGCTTTATAAAAATAAGAAGATGTATGATGACCTAAAGAAATGGATGCCAGAATTTCATAAAACTGGTGCAAAACTCTTTATTCAACTTACAGCTGGCTTTGGTAGATCATTTACCATCTCTAAGCTCATGGAAGATTTATATACAAATAAAGCTTTGCGTGCAGTTTCTAAGCCATTTATGAACCTTGATAAAATCACAGCTTCAGCAAGCCCTTCACCAAATAGATGGTCAGATAAAGTTCCTTCTCGTGAAATGACTAAGCAAGAGATAAAGGAAATGGTTGATGCATTTATTAAAACTGCTGTATTACTTAAGGATGCTGGTGTTGATGGTGTTGAAATCCATGCAGTACATGAAGGCTATTTACTCGACCAATTTACTTTACCATATGTAAATAAAAGAACAGATGAGTATGGTGGTTCATTTGAAAATAGATATCGTTTTGCAGTAGAAATTGTTCAAGGAATTAAAAAAGCTTGTGGTAATGACTTCCCTGTTTCTCTACGTTACTCAGTTGTTTCTAAGACAAAGGACTTCAGAAAAGGAGCTCTCCCAGGAGAAGAGTATAAAGAAGTTGGAAGAACAATGGAGGAAAGCGAGAAAGCTATTAAGTACCTTACTGATGCAGGATATGATATGTTTAACTGTGATAATGGTACTTATGATGCTTGGTATTGGGCTCACCCACCTATTTATATGCCAGAAAACTGCAATCTTGAGGATGTTGAGCATATCAAAAAGTTTACTTCAGCTCCTGTCGTTTGTGCTGGCCGATTAGACCCATATGTAGCTGCTGAGGAAATTAGTAAGGGTAAACTTGATGGAGCAGGCTTTGCTCGAAGCTTCTTAGCTGACCAAGAATGGGTTACAAAGTTAATTAATGGTAAAAAGGATGATATTAGACCTTGTATTTTATGTCACAATGGCTGTTTTAATATGTGTCACTATAAGGGTGTTCCTAATGATCAAGATTTACCTGATTCCCTTGGTCTTGCTCGTTGTGCTGTTAATGCAGAGACAATGCAATGGAATAAGCATAAGATTGTAAAGACCACAAAGGCTAAGAAGGTTATCATTATTGGTGGTGGTATTGCAGGTATGGAGGCCGCTAGAGTCTTAAAGCTCAGAGGTCATGAACCTGTAATCTATGAAAAGAATGATAATCTAGGTGGCGTATTTATTGCTGCATCTGCTGAATCATATAAAGGTAAACTCAGAGAGCTTTTAGCTTGGTATGTTAAACAAATTAAGGATTTAAATATCGAAGTACATTTAAATAGTGAAATTAAAGATATTTCTTCTTTTAAAGGTAATGAGATAATAATTGCCACAGGTGCAAAGCCAAGAAGATTACCAATTAAAGGCGTTGAAAAAACAATTGAAGCTTGTGAATACCTTACAGGTAAGGAAGTTGGTAACACTGTTGCAGTAGTCGGTGGCGGTTTAACTGGATGTGAAATAGCTTACGAGTTAGCATTAGAAGGAAAAAAGCCAATTATTATAGAGATGAAGGATGATCTTGTATCTCAAAAGGGTGTATGTCTTGCTAATTCATCTTATTTAAGAGAGTATTTCGAGTTAAATAAAACTCCTGTTTATTTAGAAACTAAAATAGATGAAGTACAAGATGGTAAAATTATCGTAAAGCTTAAAAACGGAGATAAAAAGGAAATTGCAGTTGATTCAGTTATTATGAGTACTGGTTATATTCCAAACCCATTGGAAAAGAAGAGTAATCATGTACATCTAATTGGTGATTGCTTAAGTGTTGGTAACTTAAGAAGTGTTATTTGGAAAGCCTACGAAGTAGCAATGAAGATTTGATCATAAAACCTTGTAGTCCCAAATAAATTGATTTTAAACAATTAAGTTTTCATATAATTAATGGCCCTCTTTGATTTAAGTAGGGCCATTAATTTTAGTTTTATACGATGTGATTATTTTATCGCTCTACAATAACACTTCCATCCTCTTTAACAGTAATTGTATCACCACTTTGAACGAAGGATAAAAATTCATCTCCTAAGTTATCTATTGTAGGCATTGAATGGTCTGTCCATACATCTGCAAGTATTGCACCTGCAGCTGCAAGCGAATCAATTGGCTTACTAAAAAGAAGACATGCAGCTTGTCTTTCCATCGAGGCAGCACAGTATAATACTAACCCACCTGTAGTTGACCCAATTGTTTGAGGAAGACATAATGCTTTTCCAGCCATTGCTTTGTTATATAAATCAGGATTATTTTGGTCAGAACACTTTGCAGTTTTATCACCAAACATTAAGGAATGCTGATAAGAAGCTAGAGTATTAAAACCACCATGAGAGACTAAAGCTTCTGCTTTGACACTACCCTTTACAACTACTCTACCTTTAAATGTCATTTTCATACGTTTTCTCCTGTAATTGCTTTAAGTAACTCATTTTCTTTCATAAACTTAGCACTAGTATAGGTTCTAAGCTTATTTGAACATGTGATAACAGGCATCTTTCCACATTGTGGATTATTCATATACATCAGAGGACAAATAGAAGAAATAACTACACCTCTATTACTAAGCTTTTTATATCCATCGTGGTTCTTAAATTCTTTTACTACAGCAGGAGCTGCTGTCATGACAGTTGGAATGGTGACTTTTTTCTTATTATTTTCTTTAAGCTTAAAATCAATATTATTTGCCCATTCATCGAGCTGCTCAATAGATAAGTGAGGGCATCCAATAAATGCTAGCTTTGGCTTTGCATTCTTATCCTTCCAGATAATTGGATAACTCTTTTCAACTCTCTCAAGCTCTGCATCATCAATAACATATGTTTTATAGTTAGATGCTAACAACTCTCTTTTTTGATTTACAGCCTCAGGTGTAAGGTTTTCAATATGGTACAAACCAACTGCACCATTACTTGCTGTTGCGGCACCAAAATCCTTTAAATAAGACTTAGCCCCATCCAGGTTATCAAAGTATTTATCAAGGCCAATTACATATGGAACTTCTTCCATAACCTTCATACCAATTGCAGAACCAAGTAGCTGTGCTTCAGGCTTTTTGCTTGTTTTAACCTCAATTAGCCAAGTTGCTTTTCTTCCTTCATCGGTTAATAGACCAAAATAAGGGACACATCCAACAATCGAACCAAAGAGATCGAAAATACCACTATTTCTATTGCATCTTGCTCCAAGAACACTGTTAGCATATACAACAGCAGAACTCTCAGCCCAAGAAAGGATATCACCTTCTTTAGGTGTATTTCCTACTTCACTCATGTAGCAAGTACAGGTATAGCCATCATCACCTACTATTCCTAACTTTTTTAGTTGTTCATCGTAATCATTTTGCTTTGAATACATTACCCTAAAAAAGATTTCTTGTATAAGGTTCTTTGGAACATTTGGATCAAGTGGTTTTGGGTCTACTGTAAAGCGCTGTGTTGATACAGCACCACTTTCGATTATCTTATCCATTAACTCATAAACAGGCTTCATAACTGATAAACCAAAGCTAGTTACAAGATGCCCTTTATCAGATGTAATATCTGCCATACGGGTTGCTCCAAATGTTTCACCGTACATCACGAGGGTCTTCATGATTTTTGCTTTTACTTCACCCTCTTTCCCATCATAGATATTTTGCTGTCTTTGTGTAAGCTGCATAAATTCCTCCTCAAAAGACTGATTTTATTCTAACATATTTTAATTCCTTGTCAAAATAAGAAAGTACTATTTAATGAAAATAATTAAAGTGTTACTATTTCGAGCCATGAATAAAAAAACTGCAACAGTACTTTTACTATTAACAGCCCTAATTTGGGGATGCTCATTTGTGGCTCAAGATGTATCGAGTGATTACCTTGGACCATTTACCTTTAACTTCATTAGATTCTTTATAGGATCATTTGTATTAATTCCTTTTGTGTTAAATAATAGAAAGAAACAAAAGCCTACAAAAAATGACGATAAAAATGCAATAATTGCTGGACTATGCTGTGGTAGTGCCCTTGCTATTGCATCTGTATTACAGCAAATAGGAGTTGCTGAGTCAGGAGCTGGAAAGGGAGGCTTTATTACTTCGCTTTATAATATATTTGTTCCATTCATATTAGTATTAATGGGAAGAAAGCTTCAAAAGAAGAATTTTGTATGTGCCTTTGGTGCAATTGTTGGTATGTACCTACTTTGTATTAATGATTCCTTTACCCTTGAAAAAGGCGATATCTTCCTGCTTCTCTGTGCACTTGGTTTTGCAATTCACATAATTGTAATTGATTATTTCAAAACAGTTGATGGAATAACACTTAGTTCCTTACAGTTCTTTGTAAGTGGTATTATTTGTCTTATTGGAGCAATACTCACTGAAAAAATAGATTTTTCATTAATTGTAAAAGCCTTAATTCCTTTATTATATGCAGGTGTTTTTTCCTGTGGTATTGCATATACATTACAGGTTGTTGCACAAAAATATATCCATCCAGCAGTTGCAACACTTATTTTATCATTAGAATCTGTATTTAGTGTAATAGCAGCCTTTGTAATTTTAGGTGATACCTTAACAATAAAGGAATTACTCGGCTGCTTAATAGTATTTATCTTTGTAGTT
>NZ_JAXEGN010000066.1:0-6290 GCF_034103065.1 Bullifex sp.
ATCTAATGTATGCCATAAAGTACCTCCAACTTAGAATAATCCTGTAATAACACCACTATCTGTAATATCCATATTATTAGCAGCAGGTACCTTTGCAAGACCAGGCATCGTCATAATATCACCTGCATATGCAACAATAAAGCCAGCCCCTGCTGATACCCTAATATCTCTAATATGGATGGTAAAATCACTTGGAGCACCTAGCTTCTTCTGGTCATCAGAGAGTGAATACTGAGTTTTTGCAATACAAACAGGGTAAGCGGCATAACCTTCTTTTTCAGCTTTCTTAAGCTTAGTAATAACACCTGGAGCAAATTCAACACCATTTGCACCATAGATTCTCTTAGCAACAGCTTCAATCTTAGCTTTAAGAGGAACATCATCACTATAGGTAAAATGTAATTCACCCTTTGTGTTATCAAGGATATCGATTAGGCTATCAGCAAGCTCAAGACCACCGTTACCACCATTTGACCAAACATCAGCAAATGATGCCTTAACTCCCTTTGTTGCACAATACTCATTAATTAAAGCTGTCTCAGCTTCACTATCACTAACAAAGTGGTTAATTGCTACAGTTACTGGAACATTCCAAACACTCTTAATGTTATCAATATGCTTTCCAAGGTTAGAAAGACCATTTGAAAGGGCTTCAAGGTTTTCAAGTCCTAAATTCTCTTTTTCTACTCCACCATGGAATTTAAGAGCTCTAACAGATGCAACTAAGACAATTGCATCAGGAGCTAATCCTGTGAGTCTACACTTAATATCAATAAACTTTTCTGCACCTAAATCAGCGCCAAAACCTGCTTCAGTAACAACAATATCAGAAAGCTTTAATGCAGTCTTTGTTGCAATTACACTATTACAACCATGTGCAATATTTGCAAATGGTCCAAGGTGAACGAATGCAGGAGTTCCTTCTAAGGTTTGAACTAAATTAGGCTTTAAAGCGTCTTTTAGTAAAATTGAGACAGCACCTACTCCATTAATATCCTTAAGCTTTACCTCTTCACCAGAATAGGTTCTTGCTAAAACAAGTCTTGAAAGACGTTCCTTTAAATCTGAAATATCTGTTGCAAGACAGCAAGTTGCCATTATCTCACTTGCAGCTGTAATCTGGAAACCATCTTCTCTAGGGCATCCATTACTCTTTCCACCAAGGCCAGAAATGATAGACCTTAGCTGTCTATCATTCATATCCATACAGCGCTTCCAAGTTACAGTTCTTGGATCAATATTCAATGGGTTTCCTTGCATTATTGAGTTATCAAGTAAAGCGGCAATTAAGTTATTAGCTGCAGTAATAGCATGGATATCACCTGTGAAGTGAAGGTTAATATCTTCCATTGGTACGACCTGTGCATAGCCACCACCAGCAGCACCACCTTTAACACCAAAAACAGGTCCAAGTGATGGTTCTCTTAAAGCAAGAGCTACTTTTTTTCCTCTCTTTGAAAGAGCATCAGCAAGTCCAATAGAGATGGTAGTCTTACCCTCTCCCGCTGGAGTTGGGTTAATAGCTGTTACTAAAACAAGCTTACCCTTCTTTTCACTGTTAATCTTGGTGTAATCGATCTTAGCTTTGTAGCGACCATAGTTTTCAATTAACTCACTACCAATTCCAAGCTTTGAGGCAATATCCTCAATTTTTTTCATTTCGATACTATTTGCAATTTCTATGTCTGTCATGGGCAAATAATAATCATATGAATAAGTTGATGCAATATTCAAACTTCTATTTTAATAGCATCATGTTTACAAGCTGAAACACAATCAAAACAGCGAATACACTCTAAACTTTTACTATCTTTATATACACTAATATCCATCGGGCATACACTTTGACACTTAGTGCACCTTGTGCACTTAGTGTTATCAACTTTTAAATGGACAACACTAATTGGGTTAAAAAAGCTATAAAGTGCACCAAGTGGACAAACATACTTACAAAATGGTCTTGAATACTTAATACTTAAGAAAATAACTAGTACTAGTATTGTTCCTTTAATAAAGAATCTTGAACCAATTAAAGACCTAAGTGAAGGTGAAATAAGGGTCAAGGGAATTGCACCAAATAGCATTCCTGATGGACATATATATTCACAGAAAAACGGAGATGAAATTCCATTTTCATCAAGTAAAATTATAGGCAATAACAATACACATAATAGTAGAATTAAATATTTTAAATACTTTAGAACACGATGGTATTTTAAATTCTTTTTTTTATTCTTAATTGGGATTTTATATAGTAAACGTTGAATAAGTCCAAAAGGGCAAATCCACCCACACACAGCTCTACCAAAGAGTGTTCCTATTAAAAAAAGGAATCCTAAAACGTATAAAGAAATATTAAAACCAGCTTTAGTTGATACAGCTTGTAATGCCCCAATTGGACAAGAAAATAGTGCACCAGGACAGGAATAGCAATTTAATCCAGGATGGCAAAACTTCTTTAAACCACCTTTATAAATTTTTGCACTTTGAAACCCCTTTAAATATCCATTTGAAAGTGCAAAAGTTAAGCATTGCACAAATAATCTTAGTTTTCTCATTTTCCAAGACCTATACACTCAAGACAAATCATTATTGCCTTATTGTAGATAATATCAACTTCATTTCTTGCTATTCCAAGTAAAATAAAGGAAATGCTTAATACAATGAAAAAACCAACAACCAACT
Source organism: Bullifex sp. (assembly GCF_034103065.1). Classification (NCBI taxonomy): domain Bacteria; kingdom Pseudomonadati; phylum Spirochaetota; class Spirochaetia; order Spirochaetales; family Spirochaetaceae; genus Bullifex; species Bullifex sp. Next base: position 2,686 of record NZ_JAXEGN010000066.1, read on the forward strand.
TCTTCATACTTAAGAATATTAAACCATAAATACTTACAAAATGGTATTAAGCTTATACTCTTCTCTTATATTACTTTTCTTAATATAAGGTAAAAGGCGCTGCATCATATTTGACTTTCCGACATTTTCATTAAGTGCCCATCCAGGAAATTCTTCACTCATCCAGCTAAGCATAGCTTCTTGTACCCTACTCTTCATCCAGTTTTCACCAATAATTACACCATTAGGAGAGATATAGTCTTCAAGTAACTCATAAAACATAATATCCATAGGAAGAGTCCTCATGGTTGATGGATACCCATCAAGACAAAGTAATAGATAGTTATTTGATTTAAAAACATCTGTAACACAATGGCGTAATATTGTCTCATGCCTTAATGTAGATGATAGAAATTCTTTTACATCATCGACACATTTAAGTGGCTTTTCAAAGGTATTATCAAATGTGAATATTACACCTGGTAAATCTGATGAGTTTTCATTAAATAGTTTAAAGTACCTTAAAGCAAAAGCACATAACATAGGGCACTTTAATTCACTTTTTCCAAAATCAGGAATAAATACTCCATTACTCTCAATGCTATCAAGCACTGAAGCATGCTGTATAGTCCAATACATTCTAGTTCCCCTGTTTTTGAAGACCCAAAATTTTCCGGATTTTCCTTCAATTATATTTTAACACTCATTTTCGATACTGTTAATAGCTACAAATATTTAAAATAAAAATAATTAAAAAAACTATACGACTTTTGATTCTTTAATTATATTATATGTAGGAGCTTTCCTCTTCCCCCTCCAACCGATAAAACATATTTATAAAATCCTATAACAATAACTAATGAGGAAAGCTCTTTTTTTATCAGGAAAAATATTATTAATGAATTTCTATATCTATGGCTAAGCATTATCTGATTTAGAATAACGCTTTCCCCTATTTTTGCACATTTTGTTTAAAACGATACATGTTTGAAAAAATAGCTAACTACAACGATTAGCTATTCTTTTCTTTTTTGCTCTTGGCAAAGTTTATCTTTTACAATTTTTACACACTCTAGTTATCCAGCAATATAATAATTTCTATAGAGACTTCAATTATTCCTCAACATTAAAATATTCTACATTACCATCAATAAAGCTTACACCCATATAAAAAGGGTATAATGAGTATAATAAAATAAAAAACTTAAAATTGCGTTTAATATCTCTATTAGTCGTTTGTTTTATTGAGTAAGAGATTTATCAAGATAACTAAGATTATTTATTTTATCTTTTGAAAATGTTTTACCATTATTCTAATTTTTGCTATAAATCTTTTTCTTTAATAATAAATAGCGAAAGAATAAAGCCAAAAGTAGCACTAATAATTAATCCTAAAAGATAAATAAACATTGAATAAATAGGACCTTTTGGACCATCCATCATAAATAAAGCTAATATTCCTGATGGGCCCCACCCTGTTGATACAATATTAAAGCACTTAATTACAGCACCACCGATACCAGCACCTAAACAGGAAGATATGAATGCTTTAGGATGAGGTAAGGTAACGGTGTAAATAAGAGGTCCAGCAACCCCCATTGTCCCTGGAATTGCTGCAGAAAATGCTATATTTGATAACTTATGATTCTTTACCCTTCGTGATATAAACCATATTGCAAGTCCTGCTCCTACTTGACCTGCACCAGCCATAGCGAAGACTGGATAAAGTGTGATAAAGCCATATTTTTCTAACTGTATTGGATATAGTGCAATTATTCCATGCTGCAGTCCAGCAACATTAATTGGTAAAAAGATAGCAGAAGCAATAAAGCCAACTATTATGTTCATTGCTAAAGAATCAGTAAAGCTTACTTTATCCATTATTAAGCAAAGGAATGAAGATATAGAACCTGCAATAGGCATTATAATTAATACATATGGTAATACTGTTAGTATCATTGCTATCAAAGGGGTTAGCACCATATTTAAAGTTGGTATCATGTGTTTTTTTATAAACTTTTCAATGTTTGAAAGAATATAGGAACCAATAAAAGCGGCTATTACACCTCCAGTTCCTTGGTATAAAATTGAGGATAAATTCAAAATACTTGAAATTTGATCAATTTCACCCAATATTGTCATCATTCCAAGCATTCCTCCAAGAATTGGAGTACCTCCAAATCTTTTAGTTGCAAGGTACCCAATCCAAAGAGTTAAAAAGGGTGTAAATGAGTTGTTAACCAACAAAAGAAGATGATAAATCAAAGCTAATGCTTTAATATCCTCAATTTGAGGAACAACTTGAGATAAAAGATTTGCTAATCCCAATGAGAGACCAGCAACAATGAAAGCTGGAATAGTGGGATTAAAAACATCTGCTAATGCATCAAATGCAGCTTTAATCCTTTTATTCATATTACTTTGCAATATCAAGAACTCTTGATATATGTCCTTCTGCTTTATTGAGTAAAGAAACTGCTTCGGTTTTATTACTATTTGTTAATACCATAACAATTGCTGTTTTAACATGTCCATCGGCAGCCTCTAAAACCTTTTTAGCCATCTCACGGTCAATGCCAGTAACTTCCATTAAGATATTTTGTGCTCTAACCTTCAATTTTTCATTTGTCTGCATGACATCTACCATTAGGTTTTCATAGCACTTTCCAATACCTACCATGGAAGCGGTACTAATCATATTCAATATTAGCTTTTGAGCAGTTCCAGCCTTTAGACGTGTTGAACCTGTTAATACCTCAGGGCCAACTAAAACTTCTATTTTCTTTTTTGCAATCTTGCCAATTTCAGATGATAAATTACAAGAAATAGAAGCTGTATTACAGCCAATTGAATTAGCATATTCAAGACCTCCAATTACATAAGGAGTTCTACCACTAGCAGCAATTCCAATAACCACATCCTTTTTTGTTAAGTTGTGCTCTATTAAATCCATTTTGCCTAATTCAACACTATCTTCAGCACCCTCAATAGCTTTGATAAATGCTTTTTCGCCTCCAGCAATTAACCCAACTACCATATCTGGTGAAACCCCAAAGGTTGGAGGACACTCTGCAGCATCTAATACGCCTAAACGACCAGAAGTACCTGCGCCCATATAAATAATCCTTCCTCCTTGTTTTAAAGAAGCAACACACCAATCAACTACTTCAGCAATAACAGGCAAGACTTCATGAATAGCCTTAGGAACATTTGAGTCCTCTCTATTCATCTCACTAATAATCTCGAGTGATGTCATCTTACTCAATCCCATAGTTGTCTTATTACGTGTCTCTGTAGTCATATGAGAGAGATCAATCATTTTAAAGCTCCTTTTTTACTTTCTTCATAGAAAGCATTAATGCACCTGTAGCTGCATCATTTATACTATCACGATAAGTAATAGAACTATCAGTTTCTTCTATTACTTTTAACAAAGCCCTTCTAAATGGAGTATCCTTATCGATAAGACCTCCAAAAAAAGATACATAAGCACTAGATAGCTTTAACCTTTTTCTTACTCCAGAAAGAGCAAGGGAAAGAGCCTTTGCATTAGAATTAATAATATCTTTAGCAACTTCATCATTTTCAAAATAAGCTAAATCTACTAATGGTGAAATTGCACCAAT
>NZ_JAXEGN010000067.1:0-2266 GCF_034103065.1 Bullifex sp.
AGTATTTAGCATAGGGTGTTTTAGGTTATTTTTATTGTCTCTTTTTACTTCTATTATACTGTTTTTCTTTGATTGTTCCCTGTTTTGGTACAAAAATGGTACAAGAGCATTAACATAGATTTTTAAGGGTATTAATATAAATAAAATACCAAAAGTAAATCATTAACACTCATTTTATTTATTGTACTTTATAACATACTTTTTAAGAACATCTTACTTCTATTGTTGTCATATCACCTCAATAAAAAAGCACCTCATTTCTGAGATGCTTCTGATAAATTATATTTCAAACTAATCTTCTACTATTTCAAAGTCTTTTTTAGGGTAAAGATAGTCTTCACCTTCCTCGTCAATTACACGATACCAATATCCATTTTCTTCTCCAAGACATTGATATATGTGTCCTTTTATGACAGATAAATTACTACCTTTATTACCTATATATCTAACCTTCATCAAAATACCTCTAGTCACTTCTTGCATGCTGATATTAAATTTCAATACCTAGTTCATCCAATGAATTCTGTACTTCATCAAATGGATAACCATGATATAGACAGTTTACATAATAATTATAACGTAAAGGTATCTCATATGGAACTGTAATCATATTACAGCACTTTGATTCTGTAGCTGAATCATTATAGTTTCTTCTGTATGGTTTTAGCTCTGTTCTCATCCTGTTCTCTGCTGATTTTAACATCATGCTAGCATTGTCGGCAACTTCCCATAAAGGCTTTACATCAATATCTGTCTTATTATGCAGATATTTAAGAGAAGCTATGTTGTTACCACACTTTTTAATTAGTGAAGCCTTTTCTGTTTCCGTCATCTTCTCAGGTGTTTCACCATATAAATCAATAAGCATTTTTACATCATCAAGAATGGGAGAGAGAAACCTATCCTCTATGGCTTCATACAGTTTCGTCAAATCATCATAGATTGATTCAAATTCCTGGTTTCCAGTTCATCATATTTAGCTTTCTCTTCCTCAATAAAGCGTGAGCCAGTTCCCACTCTATATACTTCCTTCAATTCCTTGACTATGCCTTTCCTCATTTGCATAAAATTTGTTTTGAAGTCTCTAAATGATGGTAGTTATAACTAATTGGTGCTTGTTGATAACTCTCATTTTTTTTACTCTTTCATTTTCAAGTATTTTGACTAGCACTTAGTCATATTATTGGTTATCTATCTCCATTTATTCTGATTATTTTAACTAGATTATCTATACATAATATAGCTATCTACACTCGGATGCAGAATGGCTTTCAAGGGAACAATCATGAACAAAAGGCAGTTCACTCAATTGGATGGAACAACATCGGCAGAAGATCCCAAGCAGCTTTATGATAAGATAGCAGCAATGAAAAAGCTTAAAAGCCTGGCTTATGCTTCTGAGATTCAGGCATGTTGAAAAACCTTATAGCCGAAAGAATTGCAATATGCTATATTTTTAATATAGGAGGGAAAGATGGCTACAACTTCTTTTGACACTACATTCAGAATCAATCCCGATTGGGGGGTAAAGAACCTAAAGAAGGGCCTAGAAGAATATGAGAAAAACGGCCCCAAATTCCCATCTCCCTCAATAGCCCCTGTACTGAAGCCAACAGCTGAAGTAATGGAGATGATTGGGAAGTTGAAGAAATAATGAGTAATATCAGTACGCTGAGGCTGTCCGACTGGATAGCTAAGGACAAATCGCATGAAGAGACAGAAAGGCAGGAGAGGATATCAGAACTACTGTCCTTCTTTTCTGTCCCTAAAAACCCCGATGTGGAAAGATTTGCACACAAGAATGCCATCCCATACGAGAAGGCAAATAAAGGCAGGACATATATTCTTGTAGATGAGAACACCTATCCGCTCGCCTATTTTACACTCGGACTTGGACGTTTGGAATATTCTGCAGATATTTCAGGGAAGCTATGGAAGAAGCTCAGAGGAGTTGGAGACGGAGATGCAACGGTCCTCACCTGCATTCTTCTTGGACAGCTTGCCCGCAATCATGGAGTATCATATGATTCACTTCCTAAAGGTTGTCTTTTCAATGAAATGCTTAACGCTGTTTACCAGGGACAGTCTTTCGTAGGAGGACGTTTTCTCCTTGCTGAATGCAATGACGATCTTATCGGCTATTATCAGAAAAAAGGATTCATCCACCTTTACAAAAACAGCAACAACCATCTTAATCAGATGATACTTCTTCTATAGAGTACTGCATATTGAATGGATATCGTAGTCTATGGATGCGTGATTTACG